>CAZMHG010000183.1:0-6135 GCA_964565975.1 uncultured Ilumatobacteraceae bacterium
GATGCCCGGGCCGACGCTGCGGCGCGGGCAGGCGCTGATCGACGCGGTCGAGCGCGGCGACGTACCGGCCGAGCACATCCACGAGTCGGCCCGCCGTGTCCTGCGGCTGATGCAGCGCACGGGCGCGCTCGACGTCGGCGAACCGGGACCGGAGACCACGCGCACCGACCCGGCCGACATCGCCCTGGCCCGCCGGGCGGGTGCCGACGGGATGGTCCTGCTGCGCAACAGCCCGAGAGGTGCGGCGAGCGGCGCCAGCCCGGTGCTGCCGCTCGACGCGTCCGGGTTGCGCCGCGTCGCCGTGATCGGGCCGAACGCCGCCGTCGGCCAGGTGATGGGCGGGGGAAGCGCGCACGTCACCCCGACCGCCGTCAGCCACCCGCTCGACGCGCTGCGCACCCGGCTCGGCGAGTCCGGCGTCGTCGTCGTCGGCGCGCCCGGGTGCTGCATCTTCCGCCGCGTCCCGGAGATGGACGTGCGGCTGTGCGACGAGGTGCTGATCGACTACTTCGTCGACCCGCTCGACCTGGATCGGCCCGACGCGACGCCGGACCGGACGACGGCCACGTCGACGACCCGCCTGATCTGGAACACCGATCCACTGCTGCGCGGCGTCGGGCTGGAGCCGTTCAGCGCCCGGCTGCACACCACGCTGACGCCCGACGTCACGGGCACGTGGCGCATCGGTGTCGAGTCCATCCCCCCGGTGCGGATCCTGGTGGACGGCGCGGTGGTGCTGGACAACACCGCCATCCCGCCGGGTGGTTCGTTCTTCGGCATCGGCAAGGCCGAGCAGGTCGCCGAGGTCGACCTGGTCGCCGGCCGCCCGATCTCGTTCGTCGCCGAGATGCGCAGCGACCGTGCCGGTGGCGCGCACTCCATGCCGGCGCTGGCCATCGGCATGGTCGCCCCACTCCTCGGCGATCCGCTCGGCGATGCGGTGGAGCTTGCCGCCGGGGCCGATCTGTCGATCGTGGTCGTCGGGACCAACGACGACTGGGAGAGCGAAGGCTGGGACCGCTCGACGCTGTCGCTGCCAGGTGAGCAGGACGAGCTGATCCGGCGCGTCGCCGCGGCGTCACCGGCAACCGTGGTGGTGATCAACGCCGGCTCGCCGATTGCGATGCCGTGGCTCGACCAGGTCGATGCCGTGCTGGTCGCCTGGTTCCCCGGCCAGGAGATGGGCAACGCACTGGTCGACGTGCTCACCGGCGCCGTCGAGCCGGCCGGGCGACTGCCCGTCACGTTCCCCAACGCGCTTGCGGACACGCCGGCGTTCGAGCACCATCCCGGCCGCAACGGGGTTGCCCAGTACCGCGAGGGCCGCCTGATCGGCGATCGCTGGTACAGCACGGTCGGTCGCCCGGTGCTGTTCCCCTTCGGCTTCGGGCTCGGCTACGGCGCAGCTCGCATCGAGTCGGCAGCGGCCACGCCGCAGGCCGTACAGGCCGTGCTGGTCAACGACGGCGACCGTGACGCAGTCGAGGTGGTCCAGGTCTACGCGCATCGGCCGGACCCGACCGGTGACCAGCCGGACCAGTGGCTGGTCGGCTTCGCCAAGACCGCGGTCCCCGCCGGCCAGCGCGCCGAGGTGACCGTCCATCTCGACCCCAACGCGTACCGGACGTGGGACCGCCAGGCGCATGCCTGGACCACGCCGTCCGGCCAGGTCGAGCTGCGCGTCGGCCGATCCGCGGCCGACATCGACCACCGCCTCACCGTCACCGTTCCCTGATGCCCGGCTGGACGAACGCCGACCGAGACCGGCTGGCGGCACGCCGCGAGGTGTGGGCCCCGCTGCTCGACGCGCCGCTCGGCGCGCTGTACGGCGACGCCGCAGCCTCGGTCAAGCGCCGGCTGCTGGACACCGCGACCGCCGGTGCGAAGGCACGCCCCACCGAGCTACGCCGACGCGACATCGCCCGTGAGGCCGACCCGACGTGGTTCGAAGCGGCGACGCAGATCGGGTACGTGGCGTATGCCGAGCGCTTCGGCGGCACGCTGCGCGGCGTCGCCGAGCGCCTCAATTACCTGGCCGAGTTGCACGTCACCTACCTCCACCTGATGAAGGTGCTGCGGTCACGCCAGGGCGCCAACGACGGCGGCTACGCCGTCGCCGACTATCACGACGTCGAGGCCGCGCTGGGTACCTGGGACGACCTGACCACGCTCGCCGGCGAACTGCACGAACGCGGGATCAGCCTGTGCGTCGACGTGGTGATGAACCACACGGCGCGCGAGCACGCCTGGGCCGCAGCCGCCCGCGACGGATCGGCCAAGCACCGCGCCTACTACCTGACGTTCCCCGACCGGACGATGCCCGACCGCTACGAGGCGACCCTGCCAGAGGTGTTTCCGGAGATCGCTCCGGGCAGCTTCACGTGGGACGACGATCTGGCGGCGTGGGTCTGGACGACGTTCAACTCCTACCAGTGGGACCTGAACTACGCCAATCCCGACGTCCTGGTCGAGATGCTCCAGGTGATGATCGACCTCGCGAACGCGGGCGTCGACGTGCTGCGCCTCGACGCCGTGGCGTTCACCTGGAAGCGGATGGGCACCAACTGCCAGAACCAGCCCGAGGCGCACCACATCGCCCAGGTGTACCGCGCCCTGCTGGCGATCGCCGCGCCGGCGTCGCTGCTCAAGGCCGAGGCGATCGTCGCGCCGGCCGACCTGCTCCCGTATCTCGGCGTCCACCATCTGCAGCGGCCCGAGTGCCAGCTCGCCTACCACAACCAGCTGATGGTCAACCTGTGGAGTGCGTTGGCCACGGCCGACGGTCGGCTGGCGACGGCGTCGATCGAGGCGCTGCCGCCCACGCCCCCGTCGGCGACATGGGTCAACTACGTGCGATGCCACGACGACATCGGCTGGGCGATCAGCGACGACGCCGCGGCGCGGTGCGGGCTGCACGGCGCAGCACACCGCTCGTTCCTGGCGCGCTACTACCGCGGCGACTACGACGGATCGTTCGCCGACGGGGTGGCCTTCTCCAGCAACCCGGACAACGGCGACGAGCGCACGTGCGGCACCGCCGCGGCGTTGTGCGGCGTCGGGCGGGCACAGCGCCGCGGCGACGCGGCTGCGCTCGACCAGGCGATGCGTCGCCTGCGGCTGGTGTACTCGGTGATGTTCGGGCTCGCCGGGATACCGCTGATCTACATGGGCGACGAGCTGGCGCTCGACAACGACGTCGCCTACGCGACCGTCGCCGAGCACGCCGACGACTCCCGCTGGATCCACCGCCCGGCGATGCCGTGGGACCACGCGCTCCGGCGCACCGACGCGGCGACGGTGCCCGGGCGGATGTTCGCCACGATGCTCGACCTGGTCGCCGCACGCCGGGGATCGGCGGCGATGTCGGCTGGTGGCGACACGTGGATCCAACGCCTGCCCGATCCGGCGCTGTTCGCCTGGGCCCGCCGTCATCCGAGCCACGGGCGGATGTACGGCGTCGCCAACTTCGCACCGCGTGACGCCACGATGCCGGCCGAAGCGCTGGGCTGGGCGGGCATCACCCGTCCGGTGACGATCTACGGCGCTGACGACCTGCGTGACGCTGCCGACGGTGGGCAGGTCATCCGCGCGTACGGAGTGGCCTGGTTCGTCGACGCCGCCGACGGCGCGCTGCAACCGGCCACGTCGTCATGAACCCGGGGTGACCGCAGTGACGGCCGGGATGCCCTCGCCGGCCGACGCCGCCGGGACCGGCTGCAGGAAGTACCCGTTGGCCTGGACGTCGATCTGGAATGCGGTAGCCGTGCCGAACGCGACCCGCGCCCGGCGCGCGCCGCCGGGAACGTATCCGTACACCCACGCCGCGGGACCGCTCCCCGAGCTGCTGGCGGCAAGGCCACTCGCCCAGGCCGAGTTGGCGCTGCCACAGCAGCCGCCGCCGTTGGAGGGCCCGCCGGCGACCGCCCAGGCGAGCAGGCCCGTCGACGACGGGATGACCCACAGGCTCAGCGCACCCGACGCGGCGACCCGGCTCGCCAGCTTCGCGGTGAACACACCCGAGGCACCCGGGCGGACGTTCATCGTCTGGACGACGTCGTCGACCTCGCTCGGCACTGCCGTGGCTGCGCTGCCCGAGCAGGCTGCGAGCGTGACGATCAGGACGAATGCGGCCGGCGTCTTCACGGCTGCGGAGGATAGTTCCGCGACCCTCGCGGTAGGTTGCCGCGGTGGGTCCGGCGCCGAGTCTGTTGATCGATCGTCAGGCCGCCGTCGAGCGCCGCGCGTTGGACGACGCGTCGTGGGTCGACGTGGTCAGCGGGTTCGTCCCCGACGCGGCGGCGCGGCTGGCCGAGCTGGTCGACGGCGTGCGCTGGGAGCAGGGCGAGGTCCTGCGGTACGACCGCTACGTGCCCGATCGTCGCCTCGGCGCGGGCCTGCGCCCCGACGCGCATCCGATGCTGCGCCAGATCGATCTGCACCTGCGTAGCCGCTACGGGCAGCAGTTCACCGGTGTCGCCGCGCTGCAGTACCGCACCGGCGAGGACTTCCAGGGTCTGCACAGCGATCGCGAGCTGAGGTGGCTGGACGACACGTTGATCGCCATCGTCGTGCTCGGTGTGCGTCGCCCGTTCGTGATCCGCAAGCGCGGGCCGTGGGTCCAGGCCGCCGCCGAGCACGTGCCCTCCGGGACCGATCCGCGCGACCTGGTGCTGATGCCCGGCGAGGGAGACATGTTGGTGATGGGCGGCGCCTGCCAGCGGGACTGGCTGCACGGCATCCCTGCCGCGGCGACCGATCGTGTGCGTGTCTCGCTGACGTGGCGCTGGACGAGCCGCCGCGGCCGGCCGGACACCAACCCCAGCTTCTACGACGGATTCCAGTACGGCGACGGCCGACCCCAACAGGGGTATCGCACCCGCCGGTGACCGGCCGGGCGGGCGGGTCGCCGCGCGTGTGGCCGCGGCAGCCTGCGAGCCCGCCCGCGGGTACCGTGATCCGCCGTGTCCCAGCCCGCCGCCGTCGATCCCGCCCCGTCCAAGCTCCCGGCACGGGCCCGTGTCGTCGTCATCGGTGGGGGAGTGATCGGGACGTCGGTCGCCTATCACCTGGCCCATCTCGGCTGGACCGACACCGTGCTGGTCGAGCGCGATCAGCTGACCAGCGGAACCACGTGGCACGCCGCCGGGCTGATGGTCACGTTCGGGTCGATGTCGGAGACGTCGACGTCACTGCGTCGGTACACCCGCGACCTGTACGCCCGTCTGGAGGCCGAGTCGGGCCTGGCGACCGGGTTCAAGCCGGTCGGCTTCGTCGAGTTGGCCGCCGGGGCCGACCGTGTGGAGGAGTTCCGTCGCGTCGCCACGTTCAACCGGGCCTGCGGGGTGGACGTCCACGAGATCTCGCCGGCCGAGATCGCCGGGATGTTCCCGCTGGCCCGCGTCGACGATCTGACCGCGGGGTTCTACGTGCCTAGTGACGGACGGGTGAACCCGATCGACGCGACGATGTCGATGGCCAGGGCGGCGCGCAACCTGGGCGTGACGGTGGCCCAGGGTGTCACCGTGACCGACGTCGGCGTCCGCGACGGCGCGGTGCGCGCGGTGGTCACCGACCACGGCGTGATCGAGTGTGACTACGTGGTCAACTGCGCCGGGATGTGGGCGCGCCAGCTGGGAGCGCGTCACGGGGTGAACATCCCGCTGCAGGCAGCCGAGCACTACTACCTGATCACCGAGCAGATGGACATCGGCGCCGACTGGCCGGTGATCGAGGACCCGCAGAACTACGGCTACTACCGCGAAGAGGTGGGCGGCCTGATGATCGGTCTGTTCGAGCCGGTGTGCGCGCCGTGGAAGGTGGGCGGCATCCCGCACGACGCCTCGTTCACCAGCCTGCAGCCGGACTGGGACCGGATGGGTCCGTACGTCGAGCAGGCGATGTCGCGGATCCCGTCCGTCGCCGAGACGGGGATCCGCACCTTCTTCTGCGGTCCGGAGAGCTTCACCCCCGACCTGTCGCCGATCGTCGGCGAAGCTCCGGAGCTGCGCAACTACTTCGTCGCCGCAGGGCTGAACTCGATCGGCATTCTCACCGGTGGGGGCCTGGGCAAGGTGGTTGCTGAGTGGATCGTCGTCGGCGAGCCTCAGGTCGACGTGACCGGGTTCAACATCGACC
>CAZMHG010000184.1:0-6109 GCA_964565975.1 uncultured Ilumatobacteraceae bacterium
GTCGACGCGTTGATCGCCGTGCGCGACCGGTTGCGCGGCGTCGTCGACATCCAAGTCGTCGCCCTCTGCGGGTTCCCGCTCGTCGGCCCCGCCGGCGTCGGCCAGCGCCGGCTGCTGGCCGACGCGCTGGAGCGCGGCGTCGACCTGGTCGGGGGCTGCCCGCACCTCGAGGCCGATGCCGAGGCGGCAACCGCGATCCTGCTGCGCGCCGCCAGCCACGCGGGCTGCGGCGTGGACCTGCACACCGACGAGACCCTGCGCACCGACGCGCTCGGGCTGGAGATGCTCGCCAACCAGGTGCTCGACACCGGCTTTGGCGGCACGGCGACGGCCAGTCACTGCGTCTCGCTCGGGATGCAGACACCCGATCGCCAGCGCGAGATCGCCCGACGCGTCGCCGAGGCCGGGATCGGCGTGATCGCCCTCCCCCACACCAACCTGTTCCTCCAGGGGCGCGACCACCCGCAGGCGATGCCTCGCGGGCTGACCGCCATCGCCGCACTGCGCGAGGCCGGCGTCGCCGTCGCCGCAGGAGGCGACAACCTGCAGGACCCGTTCAACCCGCTCGGCAATGGCGACCCGCTGGAGACCGCGGCGCTGCTCGTGCTCGCCGCGCACCAACTCCCCGAAGACGCCCTCGCCGCGGTGTCCACGGTCGCCCGTACCGTGATCGGCCTCCCCCCGACGCGCATCGTGGTCGAGGTCGAGGCCGGCTCGGTGCGCGAGGCGCTGGCGGTGCGCCCGGCAGGGCGATCGCTCCGGCAGCCCACCTAGCATGCGCCCGATGGGCGCTGGACGACTGGACGGCAAGCGGGCGATCGTCACGGGTGCGGCGCGGGGCATCGGCAGGGCGATCGCCGATGCCTACGTGGCCGAGGGCGCGCACGTGGCGCTGATCGACCGGGACGATGCGGCGGGGGTGATCGGAGCCGACTTGGCCGATCCGGACCAGGCAATCGCCGCGACCGAGCGGGCGATCGCACAGCTCGGCGGCGTCGACGTGCTGGTCAACAACGCCGGGATCCTGCAGATGGCACCACTGCTCGAGTTGACCGTCGACAACTGGGATAGGACCTTCGCGGTCAACGTCCGGGCGATGTTGCTGACGATCCAGGTCGCGGCGCGGTCGATGATCGCCGCCGGCACTGGCGGGACGATCGTCAACATGGCCAGCATGGGCGGCAAGGTCGGCGCACCGAACCAGGCGCACTACGCCGCGTCGAAGGCCGCGGTGATCTCGCTGACGCGCGTCGCGGCGATGGAGCTCGGGTGCCATGGGATCACCGTCAACTGCCTGTGCCCTGGCTACGTGCTCACCGAGATGGGCGCAGCGACACGGACGCAGGCGATGATCGACGCGTGGTCGGCGAAGTCACCGCTCGGGCGGCTCGCCCAGCCGTCCGACGTCGCCGGGATGGCCGTGTTCCTGGCCAGCGCCGAGGCGAGCTACTGCACCGGCCAGGCCCTCAACGTGACCGGCGGGATGATCATGCACTGAGCTGCGGGCCTGCCCGGACGCATGGGC
The DNA here is from genome assembly GCA_964565975.1 of uncultured Ilumatobacteraceae bacterium. Taxonomy (GTDB): domain Bacteria; phylum Actinomycetota; class Acidimicrobiia; order Acidimicrobiales; family Ilumatobacteraceae; genus JAKOUY01. The sequence goes on from CAZMHG010000184.1 coordinate 1,526, forward strand.
TGCCCCGCGCAGACCAGAAGTACGCTGGACGCATGAGCGGCACCCATCAGACCATGGCAGCGTTGGCCCGTACGGCCGCCGAGCGGTTCGGAGATCGCCCGGCAACACGCGCCAAGCGCGACGGTTCGTGGCACGACACGAGCTACGACGAACTGTGGCAGCAGGTGCGCGCCGTCGCCCTCGGGCTGATCGGGCTCGGGATCCAGGCAGGCGACCGGGTGTGCATCCTGGCCGACACCAGCCACGAGTTCACCGTCGCCGATCTCGCCGTGTCCAGCGTCGGTGGCGTGGTCGTTCCGGTGTATCCGTCGAACTCGCCGGACGAGTGCCAGTGGGTGGTCGGCGATTCGGGCGCGACGGCGATCTTCTGCGCCGACGCGTCCCAGACGGCGAAGATCGACGAGGTCCGCGCCGGCCTCCCCGACCTGGCCCATGTCATCGTCCTCCACGGCGCCGCCGACCCGGCGACCACACGCGGTGCCACCACGCTGGCCGACGTCGCCGCCGGTGCGGCGCAGGTCGATCCGGCCGAGCTGGACCGGCGGATCGACGCGGCCCGCCCCGACGACGCGTGCCTGATCATCTACACCTCGGGCACCACCGGCCGGCCCAAGGGTGTCGTGCTGACGAACAAGGGCTTCGCCGCCGGTCGGCAGTCCGCGGCCGACATGCAACTGATGGGCCCCGGGGACGTGATCTACCTGTACCTGCCGTTGGCCCACGTGTTCGCCCAGCTGGTCCAGGCCGACGCGATCGAGCTCGGCTCGACCCTGGCCTACTTCACCGGCGACACCCGCCAGATCGTGCCCGAGCTGGGCGAGGTCAAGCCGCACGTGCTGCCGTCCGTCCCGCGCATCTTCGAGAAGGTCTACGCCCTCGCGACGGGCCACATCGGCGACATCGCCAAGGTCCAGCAAGCCGTCGAGCTCGGCCTTGCCGTGCGCGAGGCCGAGCGCGCCGGCCGCGAGGTCCCCGAGCAGATGCGCGCCGCCTTCGCCGAGGTCGACGCGCTGTTCGGCATCGTCCGCGGGCTGTTCGGCGGCAACGTCAAGCTGGCGATCAGCGGCGCGGCACCGATCGCCGCCGAGATCCTGCGCTTCTTCTACGCCGCCGGCGTGCCGGTGTTCGAGGGCTGGGGCATGACGGAGACAACCTCGATCGGCACGCTCAACCTGCCCGACGCGTATCGCTTCGGCTCGATCGGCCAGGCGGTCGCCGGCGCCCAGATCCGCATCGCCGACGACGGCGAGATCGAACTGCACGGCGAGATGGTCCTGCGCGAGTACTGGCGCAACCCCCAGGCGACGGCCGACACGATGACGGCCGACGGGTGGCTGAGGACCGGCGACCTCGGCTCGATCGACGACGACGGGTTCGTGTACATCACCGGCCGGAAGAAGGACATCATCATCACTGCGGGCGGCAAGAACCTGACGCCGGCCAACCTCGAGGGGGCCCTTCGCCAGTCGCGGTGGATCGCCAACGCGGTGATGTACGGCGACCGCCGCCCGTACCCGGTGGCGCTGGTCACGCTCGATCCCGAGGAGATCGTGCCGTGGGCGACGGCCAACGGGCTGCCCACCGATCTGGCCGAGTTGGCCATCCATCCGCAGGTCGTCGAGATGATCCAGGGCGAGCTGGACACGGCCAACAAGGACTACGCACAGGTCGAGCAGATCAAGAAGTTCACGATCCTCGACCACGACCTGAGCCAGGATCGTGGCGAGCTGACACCAACCCTGAAGGTCAAGCGCAACGTGATCTACGACCGCTACGCGGACCTGTTCGAGGCGATGTACCGCTGACCGAGCCGGCGTCGCTCAGGTCGCCGACGTCGCTCAGGTCGCCGACGGCAGGGCGATCTCGGTGGCGCGGTACCAGGCGATCAGGCGGGTCAGGCCGTCGTCCAGGCCGACCTGCGGATCCCAGTCGGTGAGCGAGCGCAACAGGGTCACGTCGGGACAACGCTGCATCGGGTCGCCTTCGCGTTCGACGGGCATCGGAGTCAACCGGATCTCGCTCGCCGAGCCGGTCAGCCGGACGATCCTGCCGGCGACCTCGAGCATCGAGGTCTCGACCGGGTTGCCGACGTTGACCGGGCCGGTCACGCCGCTGTCGAACACGGCGAGGATGCCGCGCACCTCGTCGTCGACGTGCACGAAGCTGCGCGTCTGGGTGCCGTCGCCGAACACGGTGAGCGGCTCGCCGCGCAGCGCCTGGGCGATGAACGTGTTCAGCACCCTGCCGTCGGCAGCACGCATCCGCTCGCCGTAGGTGTTGAAGATCCGCACGATGCCGACGTCGGTGGCGTAGCGGCGGTGGTGCGCCATGACCAACGCCTCACCGAACCGCTTGGCCTCGTCGTAGCAGCTGCGCGGCCCGATCGGGCTGACGTTGCCAAGGTAGGACTCGGGCTGAGGGTGGACGAGCGGGTCGCCGTAGACCTCGCTCGTGCTGGCCTGAAGGAAGCGCGCGCCGTGGTCACGGGCCAGGTCGAGCAGGTGCCAGGTGCCGGCGCTGCCGGTCCGCAGGATCTCCAGGGACAAGCGGGTGAAGTCGGACGGTGAGGCCGGGCTGGCCAGGTTGAACACCGCGTCGAGCGGGCCACCGATCTGGTCGTCGGCGAGCGGCTCGGCGATGTCGTGGCGCACCAGGCGGAACCCGTGATGGCCGTCGAGGTGGGCGAGGTTCGACGCCCGCCCGGTGCACAGGTTGTCCACGGCGACGACCTCGGCGCCCCGCGCCACGAGTGCGTCGACCAGATGCGAACCGACGAACCCGGCGCCGCCGGCGACGAGCGCCCGGCGTGGCGCCGCGGCGGGCGCGGTCACCGGCGACCCATGCCGCGGTAGGCGGAGCCGGCGCGCTTCCACGCGGCGGCGTCGAGCACGTTGCGCGTGTCGTACACCGCAGTGCCGTCCAACGCGGCAAGCGCCTCGCCGGGCTCGGCCCAGCGGAACTCGTCCCACTCGGTCAGCACGACAAGCACCTTGGCGCCGGCGCACGCCTCGGTGGCAGTGGCGCACACCTCGATGCCGGCGACCGGACTCGCGCCGGCGGACACGGTGGGGTCGTAGGCGCGGACGCGGCAGCCCGCGTGGAGGAGGTGACGGACGACCGCGAGCGCCGGCGAGTCGCGCAGGTCGTCCGTACCGGCCTTGAACGTGAGGCCCCACACGGCGACCGTGGGCGACTCCCCGCCCGCCAGCTCGACCACCGTGTCGGCGACACGGGCGATGTGCCGGGCGTTGTCGGCGATCGTCGCCTCCATCAGCGCCGACGGAACGCCGAAGTCCTCCTGCGCCCTCGTCATCGCCTTGGTGTCCTTCGGGAAGCAGCTGCCGCCCCAGCCAGGCCCGGGCTTCAGGAACGCCGCACCGATGCGATGGTCCGAACCGAGGCCGAGGACGACGTCGTCGATCTGCGCACCGGCCGCCGCGCACAGGTCGGCAACGGAGTTGACGAAGCTGAGACGCATCGCCAGGAACGCGTTGGACGCGTACTTGATCAGCTCGGCCGAGGCCGCGTCGGTGACCAGCAACTGGTGCGTGCCGCCGTACAACGCGGCCACGGCGATCGCCGCCTGCGGGTCGTCGGAACCGACCACGACCCGGTCGGGGTTGAGGAAGTCGTCGACGGCGGTGCCCTCGCGCAGGAACTCGGGGTTGGACACGACGCGCACGTCCGGGCGCTTCAACAGGCGTTGGACGAGCGAGGCCGAGCCGACCGGGACGGTGGACTTGTTGATCACGATCGACTCGAAGTCGAGGTGGGCGGCGATGTCTCCCACCGCGGTGCGCAGATAGCTCAGGTCCGCTCGCCCGTCGTCGCCCTGCGGCGTGGGCACGCACAAGAACACGAACTGATTGCCCGGCACGCCGACCGCGGCGCTGGTCTCGAAGCGCAGGCGCCCGCTGGCCAGGCCAGACACGACCAGCTCGTCCAGACGGTGCTCGGTGATCGGGATCTCGCCACGGCGCAACATCGCCACCTTGGCCTCGTCGACGTCGATGCAGGTGACCTGATGCCCGAGCGAGGCGAGGCAAGCCCCCGAGGCCAGACCGACGTATCCCGTACCGATGATCGCCACCCGTGGCATGCGCGCTCGACTCTACCGCCGCGGGCGTTGGGCACCTCGTGGACCGCGTTCCGGGCGTCACGAGCCGCGGCGCCGAGTTCATCGAGCCGAAACAGTGCGGGTGCGAACGTCGCCGGCGCGCCCACTACTCTCTTGCCGGTGGAGAAGGGGTTGGCACCTGCGTTGTCCTTTCACGGGGTGTCGATGGTGTTCCCCGACGGCACTCGTGCGCTGCAGCAGACCACCTTCGACGTCCACCCCGGCGAGTTCGTCACGGTGGTCGGCCCGTCCGGTTGCGGCAAGAGCACCTTGCTCAAGATCGCGTCCGGCCTGTACCAACCGAGCACTGGCGGTGTCACCGTCGACCGCTCCAAGCTGGGCTACGTCTTCCAGGACGCCACGCTGCTGCAATGGCGCGACGTGCAGACGAACGTCGAGTTGCTCGCCGAGCTTGAGGACATGCCCAAGCCCGAGCGCGCCCGGCGCGCCACCGAGGCGATCCGCAC
>CAZMHG010000185.1:0-234 GCA_964565975.1 uncultured Ilumatobacteraceae bacterium
GGTGTGCGAGGCGCGAATGCCGTGCTTCTTGTACTTCTGGCCCTGGCTGAGGCCCTTGGTGCCGGGCGGCACGATGAACGCTGCCTGGCCGCGGCCCTTCAGGTCGGGCTCGACCGCGGCGACCACGACGTGCACGTCGGCGATGCCGCCGTTGGTGATCCACGCCTTGGTGCCGTTCAGCACCCATTCGTCATTGGCCTGGTCGTACACCGCCCGGGTGCGCAGCGAGGAGAC
>CAZMHG010000185.1:244-6094 GCA_964565975.1 uncultured Ilumatobacteraceae bacterium
AGCACTGCGGCACCCACTCCATGACCTGCTCGGGCGTGCCCATCCCGCTGATGCCGGCGGCCGCGAGCGACGAACCCATGATCGCCATGCCGATCCCGGCGTCGCCCCAGAACAACTCCTCCACCGTGACCGGCAGGGTCAGGCCGGTCGGGTCCTGCATCGCATTGAACATGAACTCCCAGCCGTACAGGCCGATCTTGGCGGCCTCCTGGACGATGGGCATCGGCATCTCTTCACGTTCGTCCCACTCGTGTCCAGCGGGACGGATCACGTCCTCGGCGAAGTCGTGAACCCACTTCTGGATCTGCAGCTGGTCCTCGTTGAGGTTGAAATCGACCATCGGTTACACCTTCGTTCGACCGTTGGGTGCCCCCAGGCACTCAAGTTACTGACGGGTAACTATACCCGTTAGTAACCGTCTCGGCAAGCGGTAGATACCAGCGGCCGACGACGCTGGCCGACGATGCCAGTGGCCGATGACGCTCGCCGACGACGCTGGCCGACGACGCCAGTGGCCGATGACGCTGGCCGAAAACACTGGCCACCCCCGAAACCTCAGGTAGCCCGCTTGGCCTTGGCGTAGGCCACCAGCGGGCGGGCGATCGTCTGCAGGATCAGCTTGGCGCCCGGCTTGTACACGTGGACCCCGTCCCAACGCATGCCGACGTCGGTCGCCTGCGGCGAGCCGTTGCACCACTCCTTCGGGCCGCGGATGAACACGGTCGTCTTGGCGTTGCGCGCCGCGACCTGGCGCAGCAACGAGTTGAGGTGGGCGACGCGGCCGTCGTCGCCCCGCTCGGGCACTGCCGCGACCGCGGAGCCCTTGGCCTTGACCGGGCGCATGCAGGCGATCTCCAGCAGGGCGACCTTGGCGCCGGCCTTGACCACCGCGTTGATCCCGCGCTGCACGCCCGTGGTGAACCGCGTGTCGAACTCCTTGCTGGCGAACACGACGATCCCGGACGGCTCGCGGATGTCGAACACGTCCCACGCGCCGATCATCACCAGAGCCACGTCGGCCTTGCGCTTGCGCACCGCAGCACCCCACTTGTCGGCGAACCCGCGGCACGCACTGAGCGTGCGCTTGAACGGGATCACCCGCGAGTACGCCTTGCCCGACTGCAGCACACCGCACCCGGGCACGGCACCGTCGTATATCCGCAGCACCTTCGACGTCCCGCTGGGCAGGTTGACGGCGAACGAGTGCGCCTGCGAGTCGCCGACGACGACGATCACCGGGCGACGCACCGTCGGCTTGGTGACCTGCTTCTTGGTCGTCGTCGTCACCCGGCGCGTCGTCATGCTGCTGGCCCGCGCCGTGGACGTGCTCGTAACGGCGCCGCTGGCTGCCGTCGGGTCCGTGGTGCCTGGGTCGTCGATGTCGTCGATGCCGATGCCGGCGGCCGCGGGGTCGAACTCGATCACCCCGTTCGACGTGTCGATCGCCTGGTCGAAGGTGGCCGGTTGAGCCCGGTAGTACAGGCCGAGCGAGCTGATCAGCACGACCGCACCGATGCCGACGGACAAGCCGACCCTGCGCCGCACCTGCACCGGAGCGACCCGTCGCCAGCGGCCGACGGCGCCACGCCTGATCGGCGTCTCGACGAACCGGTAGCACGCCTCGTTGACCGGGACCGTGATCGCCATCGCCACGACGAACCGGGCGACCGAGCCGTCGATCGCACCGGTGATGCGCGAGATCGGCCAACTCCACAGGTACAGCCCGTACGAACGGCGACCGACGGCCACCAGCGGTCGGGCGGCAAACGCCCGCACGGCACGGCCCGCCCACGGATGCACGACAACGGCGACCAGCACCGCAGACGCGATCGTGACGGCCGGCAGGACGACCAGATAGGTGAGCCGGCTCTCGACGCGGCCGAACACGAACGCGGCGAGCAGCACTGCCAAGGCCGCGCCGGCCAGCTGGCCGAGGTGGCGTCGGATGACCGGATCGACCGCCGTGCCGCGGGCCGACCACGGACGCCAGGCGAAGGCCAGCGCCGCGCCGAGCAGCAACCCGGACGAGCGGGTCACCGTGGACAGATACAGCAGGTTGGTGCGCTCCGGCGTGAGCTCGCCCAATGCGCCGAGCGCCGTCACCGCCATCACCACCACCGACGCCAACGCGAGCGTCCTGCCGAGCTTGCCGCTCGACCTGCGGCGCCGGACGAGCAGCAGGAACACGACCGGCCAGATCAGGTACCACTGCTCCTCGACCGCCAGGCTCCACAGGTGACGCAGCAGCGGCGGCGACGGGGCGAAGTACGCGACGCCGCCGGTGATCTGCCCCCAGTTGGCGACGTAGAAGATGCTCCACGGCAGATCGCGGCGGAGCTGCGACTGCTGTTCCGCGGACCCCCAGAACACCGCCCACACGCCGACGGCGAGGAGCATGGTGAACAGCGCGGGCAGCAGGCGCCGCCAGCGGCGTGCCCAGAAGCGGCGCAGGTCGGTGCGGCCCGTCGCCCGGTGCTCGTCGATCAGCAGCGTGGTGATCAGGTAGCCGGAGACGACGAAGAACACCTCGACGCCGAAGAACCCGCCGTGCATCCAGCCGAACCCGGCGTGGTACAGGATCACGGCGACCACGGACAGCGCCCGCACACCGTCGAGCGCGGGCTGGTAGCCCATCGTCGGGGCCTCGCCCGGACGGACCCGGGCGGTCGGCGGCATCAGCGCAACGGGTGCCCGGGCTCCCCCGAGGTGCCCCGCGATGCCTCGGACGTTGCCTGGGACACCGCGGCGGTGGCGCCGCTGTCGTGCACGGATGCGTCCATCCCGCCCATCTTTGCAGCCGGTATCAACATCAGCGCGCATGCCCCGGCAGCGACGGCGAACGGCGACCAGGTGCCGGCGTGGTCGAACAACCAGCCCCCGACCGGCGGCCCGACGATGCGCCCCATCGCGTAGGCCGACTGCTGGAAGCCCATCGCCTGCCCTCGCCGCGGCCCCGGCGCGTGCTCACCGACCAGCCCGATCAGCGACGGTGAGGCCAGGCCTTGGCCGACGGTGAGCAACGCCAGGGCCACCAGGAGCGCCGCCCACACCGTGGCGCCGGCCAGCACGGCCAACCCGGCGGCGAGCACCGCCAGGCCCGACAGGTAGATCCGGCCGGTGCCCAGCCGCCCCACCAGCCGGTGATACACGCCGCCCTGCGTCGCCGCGAGCACCACGCCGATCCCGACGAAGACCCACGCCACGCCGCTCTGGCCAAGCCCGAAGCGCGCCTTGGTCAGCAGGGCGAAGGTGGCTTCGAACGCCGAGAATGCAGCGGTCGTGACGAGTCCGACGACCGCCAGACGCGACAGCACCGGCGTCAGCGCGCGGTGGGTGCCCGCCCTCGCGACCGGCGCGTCGTGCGCGGTTCGCGTCTCGGGCACGCGGCGCCACGCGGCGATCGCGTTGACCAGGGCCAGCCCGGCGGCGACGAAGAACGGCACACGCGGCCCGCCGAGCGACGCCAGCCCGCCGATCGCCGGCCCGGCGACGAACCCGATGCCGAACGCCGCGCCGAGCAGGCCGACCAGGCGTGGCCGCTGCGCCGGCGGGGCGAGGTCGGTGACCGCGGCCTGCGCCACGGCCAGGCTGGCACCCGAGGCGCCGTCGACCGCCCGGCCGACGAACAGCACCCACAGCGAACCGGCGAGCCCGGTGATCAGGCTGCCGATGGCCGTCCCGAGGAGCGAGATGACGATCACCGGCCTGCGGCCGATTCGGTCGGACAAGCGGCCGAGCAGCGGCGAACACAGGAATTGGGCGAGGGAGAACACGGTGAACAGCAGACCGACCGTCAGCCCGCTGGCCCCGTAGCGCTTGGCGTACAACGCCAGCACCGGCACGACGATGCCGAACCCGACCAGGTCGATCACCACCGTCGACCAGATCGGCCAGAACCCACGCGGGACAGGAGCGCGTTCGTTCCCGGGTGTGGTACGCGTGGGCACGGTGCTCCGTTCTATCAACGCCTCGGGCGCGACGGTGCCGAACCGCCACAGCGCGACGACGTCGAATCGGCGCAGGTGAGCCCCGGCGAGGCGAGGCTGCCCTCAGCGACGCACTGTCGTGCCGGCCTTGGTGGTCTCGACCACCCAACCGGCACCCTGCAGCTCGGCGCGCAACGCGTCGGCCGTGGCGAAGTCCTTCGCGGCGCGTGCTGCATCGAGCGCGGCGGCCGTGGCGCTGGCCTCGGCAGGCACGTCCGAGCCCGCGTCGAACGTCAACCCGACGGCCGTGGCGATCTGGGCCACCGCCGCCGCAAGCGCCGCGGCATGCGCCTCGTCGCCGGCGTCCGCCGCGGCGTTGGCCGCGGTGATCGTCTCGAACATCAGCCCCATCGCCGCCGTCGTGTTGAGGTCGTCGTCCATCAGCGCCCGGAACCGTTCCAGCACACCGGCGTCCGCGTCGGTCGAGGACCCGCCGAAACGCCGGGCCACGCCGTCGAAGCGGGCCAACGCCTTGACCGACGAGTCGAGGTTGTCCTGCGTCACCGTGACCGGGCCGCGGTAGTGCGACTGGAGCAGCAACATGCGGTAGGCGCGCGGGTCGTACAGCGCCAGCAGATCGAGCAGGTTGTTGACGTTGCCGAGGCTCTTCGACATCTTCTCGCCCTCGGTGTCGACGACGAACCCGTTGTGCATCCAGTGGTTGGCGAACGTCTTGCCCATCGCCACCGCCTGGGCACGCTCGTTCTCGTGGTGCGGGAACTTCAGGTCGATACCGCCGCAGTGCAGGTCGAAGCCCTCACCGAGCAGGCCGAGGCTCATCACCACGCACTCGCTGTGCCATCCCGGCCGGCCCTCGCCGAACCACGCCGGCCACGACGGCTCGCCCGGCTTGCTGAACTTCCACAGGGCGAAGTCGGCCGGATGACGTTTGCCTCCGGCACCGACGACCGTGCGCTCGCCACCACCGGCGAGCATGTCGTCCAAGCTCTGCCCAGCGAGCAGGCCGTAGTCCGGGACGTCGGCGACGCTGAGGTACACGCCGTCGTCGGTGATGTAGGCGTGTTCGCTACGTACGAGGCCGTCGATCATCTCGACCATCTGGTCGACGTACTCGGTCGCGTGCGGCACGTCGGTGGGGCGGGTGACCCCGAGCGCGCCCATCGCCTGGAACCAGACGCGCTCGCACGCGGTGGTGACGTCCTGCCACGGGCGCCCCTCGTGGTTGGCCCGGTCGATGATCTTGTCGTCGATGTCGGTGATGTTGCTCACCAACCGCACCGCGACACCCGTCCACTCCAGGTAACGCCGCAGCACGTCGTAGACCAGCGTTGCCCGACCGTGGCCGAGGTGCGGCGGCCCGTACACCGTCGGCCCGCACAGGTAGATGCTCACCGTGCCCGGCTGGCGCATCGCCAGCGGGCGAACCTGGCGGGTCGCGGTGTCGTAGAGGTGCAGCACCGCCTCAGCCTACGGAACCGCTCCGGCGCCAAGCCGGGAATTCGGCGGCGGGTCGGGGAATCGGCCGACCTGGCGAAATGGCCCGCGACGTAGGCTTGCACGGCTATGGCTTCTTCGGCACCCGAGACGACGTCCGACACTTCCGCCTCGGCGACGGCCGGAACATCCAACGGCACGTCGGCTGTCGCCACGTCGGCATCGGCGATCCCGGACAAGCCGAGCCTGGACGGGATCGAGGCTCGCCTCGGCGCGCGTTGGGATGCCGCGCAGGTGTACACGTTCGACCGCAGCGCCGTTCGCGCCGACGTGTTCGCCGTGGACACGCCGCCGCCAACCGTCAGCGGCAGCCTGCACATCGGCCACGTGTTCAGCTACACCCACACCGACACCGTGGCCCGCTTCCAGCGGATGCGCGGCAAGGCCGTCTTCTACCCGATCGGCTGGG
>CAZMHG010000186.1:0-673 GCA_964565975.1 uncultured Ilumatobacteraceae bacterium
GAGCGGCCCGAACTCCTTGCGCAGCGCGCGCAGACCGGGCATTTCGTGCTCGGCGAGGTGGATCTCCTTGCGGCCGAACGGGGCAAGTGACAGGTCGGCGACACGGAAGTCGCGCTGCTTGGCAGGGCTGGGGGCGCTCATACGGCCGTCCAGCGTACGGCCGCCACGGCGCCGGCCGGCCGGACCGCCCAGAGGGTGCAGCAGAGGTTGCAGCAGACGGGCGGCTCAGTGCGGGCCGGTGTGCCGGGCGTCCTCGGCCTCGGCGCGGGCGATCAGCGCCGTGTGCGCCGCGTCGTCCAGCGTCTCGGCCGCGGCCACCAGCATCACCGGGATGCCGTCGTCGATCCGGTACTTCAGGCGCAGCCGCGGGTTGTACAGGCAGTCGCCGAGGTAGAGCAGCTCGCCCTTGTCGCTGGGGCACACGAGCAGGTCGAGCAGGCGGGTGTCGAGGGCCATCGGGGTCTCCGGTCGGGGTCGAGCGGTCAGCTCTCGGTGATCAGGGCGAGCAGTTCGGCGACGTGGTGGTCGCACGCAGCACGGGTCTCGGCCTCCAGGTTGAGGCGCAGCAGCGGCTCGGTGTTCGACGGGCGGAGGTTGAACCACCAGTCGCCGCCCTCGACGGTGAGCCCGTCGAGCATGTCCTGGGGCAGCCCGGCGAAGTGCGCGGCGACGT
>CAZMHG010000186.1:683-6063 GCA_964565975.1 uncultured Ilumatobacteraceae bacterium
TGGCGGCCGGATCGTCGACGTGGGTGTTGATCTCGCCGCTCGACGAGTAGCGGTCGAACTCCTTGCGCATCGCCGACAGCGGTTGGCCCGTGCGGCTGACCTCGCCGAGCAGGACGAGCGCGGCGATCAGCCCGCTGTCGGCGCGGAAGTTGTCGAGGAAGTAGTAGTGCGCGCTGTGCTCGCCACCGAACACGGCGCCGGTCTCGGCCATCACCTGCTTGATGATCGAGTGCCCCACCTTGGTGCGCACCGGAACACCGCCGTGCTCGCGGATGACCTCGGGGACCGCCCGCGAGCAGATCAGGTTGTGCAGGATCGTGGCGCCGGGGTGGGTGCGCAGCGTGGCCGCGGCGAGGAGCGCCGTCGTCGTGCTGCCGCTCATGCCCTTGCCGTGCTCGTCGACGACGAAGACACGGTCGGCGTCGCCGTCGAACGCCAGGCCGGCGTCGAACCCGCCGGCGACGACGCGAGCCTGCAGGTCGCGCTGGTTGGCGGGCTGCAGCGGGTCGGCCGGGTGGTTCGGGAACGTGCCGTCCAGCTCGCCGTACATCACCTCGAGCGAGATCTGCGGGATCCGCGCGAAGACCGCAGGGACGACCAGGCCGCCCATGCCGTTGGCCGTGTCGGCGACCACCCGCAGGGGCCGCATCGCCGCCACGTCGACGAACGACAGCACATGGTCGACGAACGCGTCGAGCAGGTCGCGGCGTTGCACCGTGCCGCGCGCCGCCCGCGGCGCAGGGCCGTCGCCGGCCAGCACCCGGGCGGCGATCGCGCTGATCTGGTCGAGGCCCGACTCCAGGCCGACGGGCCGCGCCCCGGCCAGGCAGAACTTGACGCCGTTGTACTGCGCCGGGTTGTGCGAGGCGGTGAACATCGCGCCGGGCGCCGGCAGGGTGCCCGAGGCGAAGTACACCATGTCGGTCGACGCCAGGCCGATGTCGACCACGTCGACGCCGTTGTCGTTCAGCCCTTGGGCGAACGCCTCGGCGAGGCCGACGCCGCTCGGCCGCATGTCACGGCCGACGACCACCCGCGGCGCGTCGCAGAACAGGGCGAACCCGACGCCGAGGGCGTAGGCGATGTGCTCGTTCAGCTGGTCCGGCACCGTGCCGCGAACGTCGTATGCCTTGACGATCGGGGCGAGCACGGCCTCGGCGGCATGCGGCTGGGGTCCACTCATGGCCCGTCGACGCTATCCGTGGATGCCGGCGAACCGGGCCCGTCGTCCGGTCCCCACCGTGGCGGCCCACCGATCCGGGCCAGTTCCTCGTCGTTGGCGCCCCGCGGTTCGTCGACCCACTCCTCGGCGGGGTCCTGGGCGACCGGCTCGAACGGCACCGGGTCGGCCGTGAGATCCGCGTCGCCGCGCCGGCGGAGGAACACCAGCATGCCGATGCCGATGAGCGTGAGCACGATCGAGGCCCAGTCGGTGGTGGAGCGCTCGAACCGCATCGTCACGTCGTTACTCGTGGGGATCACGATCATCTGGTTGGCCCCGGCACGGTACGGGCCCTGCGCGCCCTCGGCCACCCAGTTCGGGAAGTAGCTCACCCGCACCAGCACCGGCACACCGACCTTGTCGACGTGGAACGAAAGGTCCTCGTCGCCGAGGTGGAAGTTGCTGACCGTGACCGGCGCCAGGCTGCGGACCTCGATCTGCTCCTTCGGCACGACGCGCTGGACCTGGTCCTTGCTGGTCACGGCCGGCGCCGAGGGATCGGGGATCACGTCGATGCGCTGCCAGTCGGCGGGGCCGTCGGTGGCCGGGATCGCCGCCCACGAGTCCTGGTGCTGGAACCACGAGCTGCCGACCTCGAGGTAGCGCTCGCGCTGGTCACCCGAGCGCTCGTTGACGACCACCGGCTCGGTGGTCAGGCCGACCGCGAGGGCGGTGTCCTTGACCTCGTAGATCTTCCACGGTCCGACCGCGGCGACCTGGGTCAGGCCGGGTTCGAGCGAGGCACCTTCCTTGGCGATCTTGCTGTACACCATCAGGTACTTGACGCCGAGCGTGCGCATGTACTGGGCGCCCTTGGCCATGTCGACGTTCGGGCGGATGTTCTCGTAGTCCAGCCCACGCACCGGGTTGGACGGCTCGCTGGCGATCACCTCGGCCGTCAGGAAGTGGTACGGCGTCGTCGCCGAGGCCTCGAAGTAGACGCCCTCCATGCTGGTCACGCAACCGTCGGTCCAATGCGGCAGGAGCATCAGCGACATGGTCGTGCCGTAGCTCGGGACCGAGTCGGGCATGTTCTCCCACTCGGCCCGGCCGCAGCCGTGCGCCGGGTCCTCGCCGAGCTCTTTCATCTTCAGCATCAGGGCGCGGTACTCGCCGTAGGTGCTCAGGCTCTCGTAGCCGCGGAAGTTGTACGCCGTCCACCCGTCGGCCTGGGCGTCGTAGGCGCAGGTCGACTTGTCGCTGTCGCCGCAGTTCTCCTTGCCCTCGAGCACGATCGGGTTCCAGCCGAAGATGCCCACGGCGTAGTGCTGTTCGCCGCGGATCGTGATCGTGTGACCGAGCCACGACGGCAGCTCGCGGTACTGGATCAGCTGGGCCATCACGACGACGACGAGCACGACCCCGGCGGTGACCACCCCGGCGATCGTCCCGGTGCGGTCACCGAGCTCGCGTTCCCAGCGGACGTGACTGGCCACCAACCGGACGGTCTCGACGATGCCGACCATCATCAGCAGCAGCCGCAACAGGTAGATGAACGGCAGCAACCGCGGGTTCCACAGCAGGTTGAACATCGGCAAGCTGCCGCGGGTGAGGTAGGTGGCCGCGTGCAGGCCGATGATCGTCATCCCGAGCCACGCGCCGCTGAGCTGACGCTTCCAGATCGACACGACGAAGCCGATCACGGCAAACGTGGTCACCAGGATGCTGACCATCGGCGACCATGTGAAGAACATCTTCCAGAACGAGTCGGTGGTGCCCTCGGGACGGCCGCCGTACTTCATGTCGGTCATGTAGCTGTGACCGAGGACGAACGGGACCACCCAGAACGCGGACAGCAGGAACGCCCCGCCGAGCACCTGCGCGCCGTAGACCAAGCGCTTGCGGTCGATCCACACCAGCCACATCAGCACCGCCGCGGCGACGAACAGCAGGACGATGCCATGGCTGAGCATCGCCAGGGCGAGCACGACCGCCGTGGAGGCACGGTACTTGCCGGTCTCCAGGCCGCGGGCGAACAGGCCGAGGCCGAGCATCGCGAACGACAAGGCGATCGAGAACGAGAACTCGCCGGCCATCGTCGACTTCACGTTGCCGCCGTACAGGTAAAAGCTCTCGTCGAAGACGAAGACCAACGCGGCGAGCGCCATCAGTTCGGGGATCGGAAAGACGAAGCGGGCCAGCCGGCCGAACGCCCAGCAGCAGAACGGCAGCGTCAACAGCCCGAGAACGGTGACGATCTTGAAGGCGATGCCGTACGGCATGAGGATGTTCAGGATCACGATCATCAGCGCCGGGATGACCATGTAGAAGCGGTACAGCGGGAACCCGGCGTACCAGTAGTTGCTCCACCCGCTGAGCTGGAAGTTGGGCAGCAGCACGTCGCGCAGGAACGCCGGGGCGAACACGTGCGCTCCCATGTCGCCGCCCGCGGGCGTGGTGTTGCGCAGGATCAGCGAGGGATGCACCACGCGGAGCACGGCGACGGTGGCGACGAGCAGCGAGACGACCGTGGTGACGACACGGGCGATGCGCAGGCGCGACCACGGCGCGTCGATCCAGCGGCTGAACCGGGCGTACGGCCCACGCCGCTTCCACAACGGCACGTACACCGCGGGGGTGGCCCCACCGGCCAGCACGGGCACCAGCGCCCCAGCCGACGGCGCGTCCGGTTCCGGGTTCATCGCCAGGTCGGTTGGGTCCTCGATGGGGAGCAGGTCGTCGTGTGGCGTCGGGTCATCGGACGAACTCATAGGCCCTTCCATCCTTGCACTTGGGTCTCTCGTGGTTCCGGCAGCTCAGCGGTTGGCGGTCATGATCAGCGCGGTCGCGTTGAACGACAGGTGCGTGACGATCCCCAGCCCCAGTCGCCCGGTCGCGGCGACGCACCCGGCGAGCACCAGGCCGACGACGAACAGGCCCGGGTACTCCACGGGCCGGAAGTGGATCAGGGCGAAGAACGCGGCGGACAGCACGACTGCGGCGATCGGGCCGAGGCGCTTGGCCAACGGTCGGTAGATCAACCCGCGGTAGATCAACTCCTCGATGACCGGGGCGCCGACCACGGTGACGGCGACGAGCACGATCCACCACAGCCCGTTGGTGCGGTCGACCAGGTCGGTGGCGTAGCGCTCGACTCGCGAGGTGTCGAAGGTCGTCGGACAGATGCGCCGCAGCAGCCAGTACAGGGCGGGGATCACCGCGACCTGGACGGCGACGCCGATCGGGATACCTGCCAGGTCCGAGGGGGCGAACCCCCAGCCGTAGTCGGTGCGCCAGCGATTCGTCCCGAACTGGCGTGACACCCACCACAGCGCGCCGAGGGCACAGGCCCACAGCAGCGCCGCACCAAGCCCGAACAACCACACCGGGATGTCGTCGCCCGACGCGTCGCCGGCCAGCCCGACCACCCCGCTGCCGAGCAGGTTGCCGAACAGCCAACTGATCGCCCACGCGCCAAAGGCGATGCCGATCGTGATGCCGACCGAGCTGAACACGCCCGTCCCGGTGCGGCCGGGTACGACTCGACCGGCCGGCGGGCGATCCGGCTGCGCGCGATCCGGCGGCGTGCGATCCGGCGCGGACATCGGCGGGCAGGCTACGGCGCGACGGGGCCAGAACGGCGCCGGTGACGCGTTGGGCGCACGATCAGCCGGCCAGGCGATGCGCCAGGTACCCGGCGAGGACGGGCTGGCGGCGATCCTGGAGCTGCCAGCCGTGCGGCACGCTGACCCGCGCCGTGTGGCGGGCGCACAGGTCGTAGCCGTGTGGGTCGCGCTCGGCGGTCAGCTCATCGATCCATACCTGGGCGTGCCGGTAGTGATAGGTGAGCGTGGAGGTCGCCGCCTCGGCGCAACCCGTTCGCGTGCACTGGCGCTGCATCGCAGCGAACGCTAAGCGCCGGCCACCACGGGGTGGTGGATGCTCACGTTGCACCCGCGCCCGTCGCCGGCTCTCGTGCGGATCGATGGTGTGAACTCGGTGTGGCTCGTCGGCGTGCTGCGGACCACCTGGCCGGATGCGGTCCTAGCATGTGGCCATGAGCAATCTTCCCCCGCCGCCACCCCCGCCCACCGGTGGCCGCGGTCCACAGGGCCAGCAGCAGCCCGGTCAGAATCGTCGCCCGCAGGCGCCGAACGGCTGGCCGCGCTGGACACTGCCCGTGCTCGCCCTCGCCGTGGCGATGGCGTTCATGCTGCC
>CAZMHG010000187.1:0-6056 GCA_964565975.1 uncultured Ilumatobacteraceae bacterium
TGCCCGGAGGTGGGGGCGTACATCCGCGCCAGCAGCTTGACCATCGTCGACTTGCCCGAACCGTTCTCGCCGACCAGGGCGACCACCGCGCCGGCCGGCAGGTGGACGCTGACGTCGTCCAGCACCGGGCGGTCGGTGCCCGGATAGGCGAACGTGACGTGCTGCAGGTCGATCCCGTCGACCAGCCAGGCCGGGGCGGGTCGGTCGGCACCGGCCGCGCCCGCGGCGGCGTAGCCCTCGAGCCACACCAGACGCCGGCTGGCGTCCAGCCAGAAGCCGCGCAGGAACCCGAGCTCGCTGGCGGTGGCGCCGACGTAGCGGGCCAGGCGGAGCCCGGCGGCGAGGACGAGGACGACGTCGCCGACGCCGCGGTGCAGCCCGTCGGCGACCCACACGACCGCGGCGATGTACGCCGCGGCGAACACCGCCCAGGCCATCGAGTGCCACGCCGCGGTCGCCCACCTGGCCTTCGAGACCGGCCCGTACCAGCGGTCGTGCGCGGCTCGCCGACTGTCGACGAGCCGCTGCTGGACGCCGGTCAGGCGAACCTCCTTGGCCGGCGCCGCCGTCGTGCCGAGGGTGAACAGGTGCCGTGCAAGGCGCGTGTGGTGGATCGTGGCCTCCTCGACGGCGCGCTCGACGCCGGGTCGCCACATGCTGACCAGCAGCGCCGGCGCGCCGAACAGCACGAGCAGCGCGAGCGCCGGTTGCACGGTGGCGAGCAGGATCGCGGTGACCACGAGCCGGAAGATCCAGCCGAGCGTGGAGAACAGCGACAGGAACATGTGGTCGAGGGTGAACACCTGGTCGCGCAACATCGACAGGCGATCCAGGTACTCGGGCCGTTCGTGATGCTCGACCGTCGGGACTTCGGCCTGGAGGTGGGCGACGTGCGACTCCATGGCGATGGCGATCCGGTCGCGGAACTTGCGCTGGACCCGCTGCGAGACGACGGACAGGTACCACGTGGACGTGACCGACACCGCGGCGGCGACCGCGGCGAACACGATGCGCGCCTCGTTGCCCGCGCCGATGCCGTCGACGAGGACCTTCAGCCACACCGCCAGCAGCGCGTCGGGCAGCATCATCAGCAACGCCAACCCCAAGGACAGGGCGAGCAGCCGCGGTTCGGCGCGGTAGCCGATCGAGAAGGTGCGCCGCAGCGAGCGCATCCGGCCGGGCAATTCGTCAGTCGAGCCGCTGATAGATCACCTCCTGACCGTCGTCGTCGAACTCGGGCAGTCCGGCGTCGCGCGCGGTGAACCGCGACGCCTGCAAGGTGAACATCGTGCAGTACCGCCCGCCGGCGGCGATGAGCTCGTCGTGGGTGCCCTGCTCGACGACCCGACCATGCTCGACCACCGCGATCCGGTCGGCCAGGCGGACGGTCGAGAAGCGGTGCGAGATCAACAGCACCGTTGCCCCGCCTGCGTCGCGCAGGACACGTTCGAAGATCTCCGCTTCGCCGCGCACGTCGAGCTGCGCGGTGGGCTCGTCGAGCAGCAACAGGCCGGCGCCCTGGCGGACGGCGCACAGCGCCCGCGCCAGCGCGATGCGCTGCCACTGCCCGCCCGACAGGTCGGTGCCGCCTGCGTAGGCCTTGGACAGGATCGTGTCCAGGTTGCCGCCGGCGAGCTGGTCGGCACCGGCACGGACGAGCGCGTCACGGATCAGCTGGTCGGGTGCGCCGCGCGGCGCGACGTTGTCGCGCAGCGGCAGCTCGAACCGGACGAAGTCCTGGAACACCGCGGTGACGTGCTGTCGCCAGGCCTGCGGATCGAGCGCGGTGAGGGGCACGCCGTCGGCGGTGATCTGCCCCGACGACGGGTCGTACAGCCGGCACAGCAGCTTGGCCAGCGTGGTCTTGCCGGCGCCGTTCTGGCCGACGATCGCCAGCGACGTACCGGCCGGAATCGAGAGCGACACGCCGTCGAGCACCGCGCGTGCCTCGTTCGGGTAGGCGAAGCGGACGTCGTCGAACCGGATCGTCGGCGCGCCGGACGGCACGGCGCGACCGTCGCCGCCCTGCAGCGCACCCGCGGCGGGCATCGCCGCCTCGAGCCGGGCGAGCGCGGCGACCGGTGCCGCGGCGCCGTCGAGCGCCCAGTTCAGCCCGCCGAAGGCGATCGCCGAGACGCCGATCGCCGCCTGGACGAAGACCACGCTGCGGGCCACCCCCAGGCCGTCCGCGGCGTCGTGGGCGATCAGCCAGAACAGGCCGACGTTGGCCACGGTGACGATCAGCAGGCACAGCGCGACCGACCGCTCGCGCAGGCGCGTCGCCGTGTACTGCAGGTCGTACAGCGCGCCGCGCATCTCGACGAAGCGCGCCGTGACCCACCCGGCCAGCCCGAACAGCCGCAGCTCCTTGGCCGGGCCAGGGCCGACGGCCAGCCGGTAGGCGTAGTCGGCATGGCGCTGCGCGGTGCGAACCTCGTCGGTGTTGCGGTCCTTCCACACGCCGCTCTCACGCAGCAGCCAGTGCGTGCACATCCACGCGCCGGCGAGCACCGGCGGCGCCCACCACCGGAAGCCGAACAGGATCAGCGCCGACGCGACGCCGACGATCAGGTCGGCCAGGCCGGCGGCGATGAAGTCCATCGAGATCGACAACGGTGGGCCGAGCATCCCGTCGTCGAACTCTCGGGCCATCGCCAGGTCGTTGGCCAGGTCGGCCCGTTCCAGGTGGCCGATCCCCGCCGGCGTCACCCCGGCGACGAGCATCCGGTCCCACAGATGCGATGCCAGGGTGCTGCCGAGCGCGCCGGACAGCGCCATCTGCAGCGGCTGCAGCACGAGGACGAGCACGAACACGACACCGACGCCGGCAAGCGGCGCGCCGAGCGAGGCGTGCCGGCCGACCGCACCGGCCAACCAGCCGAAGGTCACGCTGGCCACGGCTGGGAGCACCCCGCCGAGCACCAGGACCGCCCACCACCCGATGGTCAGCAGCGGCGATGCCCGCCACAGCGCGCCGAAGAACTTCCACTCCGGCCGCTGGACGAGCTTGGCGAACACCGACACAGCCTGGCAGGTCGGTGTGACGCGGTTGATCGACGTGGCGGCGCACCGGCGGCATCGGCCGGCGATCGGGTGCGGTCAGCCGAACCGGAGGAGGACGGCGACCTCGCCGTCCTGGTCCCGGCCGCGCAGCCGGTTGACCAGGTCCTTGAACCAGTAGATCCGCGAGACCAGGAAGTACTTGCGGCGGATCGCCCGCAGGATCTGCCGGGCCTCGTCGCCGGTGACGATCTCGGCCCTCGCCGGCACCGCCGCCGACCCCGGGCGAACCGTGCCGCGCATCGAGCACGGCTGCAGCGTGACGTGCGGGTTGGCGGCGATCCGTTTCAGCTTGCCGGCGCCGGGTTCGGTGGTGAACCCGGCCGTCCCGTCGCGCAGCCCGACGATCCACACCGGTGTCGGCACCGCCGCGCCGGATCGCCGGAACGAGACGAACGACACGTACTGCTCGTCCCAGATGTGCTTCGCGCCCCGAGTGCTCATCGTGCCCCCGTGGCAGCCGTGGCCGATGCCGCGCCCGACGTCGCGTCCGACGCCGCGTCCGACGTTGGCGTGGTCACCGGGATGATCAGGCGGACCGCATCCGGCACGTGCTCGAACGCCAACGATCGGGTCTCGCCGAGGTAGTCGCCGTCGACCTGGTAGGGGAACGGCGTGTCGTGCGAGATCGTCAACCGGGCCAGGTCGGTGCGCACGTCGAGGTGTTTGCCCGGCTTGACACCGCCGCCGCGCAGCGCACCGCCCAACCCGCCGACCAGCGCCCCGACGTTGATGCTCGTGAACGTGATCGCCACCAGGGCGCGGTCCAGCGTCGCCGCGGGCGACAGGTCGAGCGGCCGGTTGCCCAGGTAGGTGTACGGGTTCGTGTTCAGCACCACGGTGAAGTAGCCGTCGACCAGATCGGGAACGCCCGGGCTGGAGACGGTGAAGTGCGGATGCTTGCGGTCGTATCCGGCGACCCATGTCTTCAGCGCGGCGGAGATGAACAGCGGGTGGCCGAGCCAGCGCTTCAACGAGGCGCGCTTTTCGACCTCGCGCACGACCGCGGCGTCGTACCCGACACCGGTGTGGAAACAGAAGTAGCGCCCGTTCACCTTGCCCAGCCCGATCGGGCGCGCGGTCCCCGTAGCGATGCCGGCGGCCAGTTGCCGGGACGCCGCGACGGGGTCGTTGGGCATGCCGAGCGTGCGGGCGAAGACGTTGGTGCTGCCCCCGGGCAGCACGCCGAGCGCGGCACCCGTGCCGGCGACACCCGTGGCGACCTCGTTCAGCGTGCCGTCACCGCCGAAGCCGACGACGACGTCGACACCGCGCCGCGCCGCGTCCTGGGCGAACCGTGTGGCGTGACCGCGGCGGTTGGTCTCACGCACCTCGACCTGGGCCACCTGCGCCAGCGTGCGCCGGACGACGACGGTGTTGCGCGCCGTCACCGAGGAGGCGAAGGCGTTGACCACCAGCAGGACGCGCACCCGCTGCACGCTAACCCGCGCACCTGACAGGTTGGGCGGGCCGATGACTCATCGGTAACAATGAGGACCATGAACGTGATCGTGTGCGTGAAGCAGATCCCTGACCCGGCGCTCCCCGGTGCCTTGGACGGCGCCAGCAACACGCTGAAGCGGGACGGCAAGTTGATCCTCGACGAGTCGGACAGCTACGGCGTCGAGATGGCCCTGCAACTGGTCGACAAGGCCGGTGGCGGGCAGGTCTCGCTGGTCTCGATGGCCCCGAACGGCGAGGTCAGCGGCCTGCGCACCGCACTGGCCATGGGCGCGGCCAGCGGTGTGCTGGTCAGCGACCCGTCGCTGCAGGGCTCCGACGCGCTGAGCACGGCGAAGGTGCTCGCGGCTGCGGTCCAGCGGATCGGCGGCGCCGACCTGATCATCGCCGGCACCGAGTCGAGCGACGGCTACACCGGCACGGTGCCCGAGCAGATGGCCGAGGTGCTCGGCCTGCCGTCGGTGACCTTCGCCAAGCACGTCGCGGTCGACGGCGACACGCTCAAGGTGAACCGCCAGACCGAGGACGGCTACGACGAGGTCAGCTGCCCGCTGCCGGCGCTGATCAGCGTCACGGCCGGCGTGGTGGAGCCGCGGTACCCAAGCTTCAAGGGCATCATGGCCGCCAAGTCGAAGCCGGTCGAAACCGTCACGGCCGCCGACCTCGGCGTCACCGCCGTGGGTTGGTCCGGTGCCGGCCAGCAGATCGTCGACATCGCCCAGGCGCCTGCCCGTGCCGCCGGTGAGATCGTCGAGGACGACGGCGAGTCGTTCACCAAGATCGTGTCGTTCCTCGAGAACCTGAAGGTGATCTGACCATGAACGTGTGGGTGTACGTCCAACAGGCCAACGGCGCGCCGACCACGGCGTCGCTCGAACTGCTCACCAAGGGCCGCTCGCTCGGCTCGGTCACCGCGTTCACCGCCGGCGACGGCGCCGCGATCGCCGGCGCCTGCGGCGAGTACGGCGCGGCAAAGCTGTACGCCACCGGCGACCTGAACGGCAAGCTGCCCGGGCCGTCGGTGTCCGGTGCGATGAAGGCCGTCATCGACGGCGGTGACTCGCCCGATCTGATCCTGTTCCCGCAGAGCTACGAGGGCCGCGACGTGGTCTCCCGCCTGTCGGTGAAGCTCGACCGGACCGTGCTGACGAACAACATCGACATCGCCGTCGACGGTGACGCCGTGAAGGCGACGACGCCGATCTTCGGCGGCAACACGCTGGTGACCACCACGTTCACCGGCGCCGGTCCGCACCTTGCCGTGTTCCGCCCGAAGAGCTTCGCCGCCGAGCCGTCGGGTGGCGCTGCGGCAGCGGTCGCCGCGGCCCCCGTGCCCGAGCTTGGCGCCAGCGGCGCGGCCCAGATCACCGCGGTGCACACCGAAGAGACCACCGGCCCGAAGCTGGACGAGGCCGCCGTGGTGGTCGCCGGCGGGCGTGGCCTGGGCGAGGCCTCCAAGTACGAGCTGGTCGAGACGCTGGCCAAGCTGCTCAAGGGCGCGCCGGGCGCGTCGCGTGCGATCGTCGACGCCGGTT
>CAZMHG010000188.1:0-6048 GCA_964565975.1 uncultured Ilumatobacteraceae bacterium
GAGACCGACGAGATGGTCAACGCCAAGGTCATCGCGATCCTGCGCAACGGGATGACGCCGATCATGTGCTGCGGCGAGACGCTCGACGAGCGCGAGGCCGGGGCGACGATGTCGAAGGTGCTCGGCCAGATCCGCGCCGGCCTGGCCGGGGTCGGCGCCGCGCACGTCGCCGGTCTGGTGATCGCCTACGAGCCGATCTGGGCGATCGGTACGGGCCGCACCGCAACCGCGGCCGACGCCCAGGAGGTCTGCGGGGCAATCCGCGGCTGCGTCACCGAGATCTATGACGCCGGCACCGCGGCCGCAGTACGTATCCAGTACGGCGGCAGTGTGAAGAGCGGCAACATCGCCGAGCTGATCGCCCAACCCGACGTCGACGGCGCCCTCGTCGGCGGCGCCAGCCTGGACCCCGACGAGTTCGCCAGGATCGTGCGCCTCGGCGCCTGACCGGCTGCCGCAGCGCGTCGCCGGGCGAACACACCGGGTACTTGCCAAGCGCTCACGGATTTATTACCCACGGGTTCGACGCGGTGCTAGCCTGCGGCCAACTACTCGCCTCGATCGGGGAGGACGATGCGAGTCGATCGGTGGGGTCAACTCTCCACTTGCTACCTCCCGCCCATCCAATAGGAGGATCATCCACGTGAGGACCACCAAGCGCGGCAAAGCCGCCGCACTTGCCGTTGGAATTGCCGCACTCGCAGGCAGCGCCGCCGTCGCCGGTAGCGCAGTGCCCGTCGGGGCGACAGCGACGACGGCCCCTGCCGGAACGACAGCCGCGACCACCGCGGCACCAACCGGCACGCTGCCGGCGTCGACCGGCACCGACCAGGCGACGTACGCCCAGGAAGAAGAGGGTGTCAACTACAACAACAGCACGGGCAGCGCCAACAGCTTCGCCAACACGGTCGTGTTGAACATGCTCGCGCCGTTCGCCTTCGGCATCGACGGCAACCTCAACTTCTACATGTGGAAGGACCTGCTCGAGTCCGCCGACGTCGTGTCGACCGATCCTCAGGTCATCGAGTACAAGGTCAACCCGAAGGCCGTGTGGTCCGATGGCGTGGCCATCGACTGCAAGGACTGGTACTACTCGTGGATGGCCAACGCCGGCAAGGTCGAGGTCGCCAACCCCGAGTACGCCGCCGGCAAGAAGGACGCCAACGGCAACGACATCCCCGAGAAGCTGCCGCTGTTCGACTCCGCCTCGACCACCGGGTACGAGGACATCAAGTCGATCACGTGCGCCACGCCGCAGGACATCAAGGTCGAGTTCTCCACGCCGTACGCGGACTGGAAGGGCCTGTTCGGTGCGCTGCTCCCGGCTCACGTCGCCGAGCAGAAGGCCGGCGTCGCCGACATCACCAAGGTCGACGTCACCGCCGAGTCGGCAGAGCTCACCAAGCTGGCCGACATGTTCAACAAGGGCTGGCAGGGCTGGGATCCCAGCGTTGCGCTCAGCGGTGCGTGGTACAAGATCGCCAACTACACCCCGGACCAGGGCATCGTCCTGGTGCGCAACGAGAAGTTCTGGGGCGAGCCGGCCAAGATCGCCACGTTGACGCTCAAGACCGTCACCGATGCGACCGCTCAGGCAACCGCGCTGCAGAACAACGAGCTGCAGGCGATCCAGCCGCAGGCCGACCCCGGTGTCGCCGATCAGCTGCGTGGCGCGAGCGGCGTGACGTTCGCTCCCAACGCCGGCCTCACCTTCGAGCACCTCGACCTGAACATGAAGAACCCGCTGTTCCAGGACGCTGCCGTGCGCAAGGCGTTCGGTGAGTGCGTCGATCGTCAGGACATCATCGACAAGCTCGTCGCCCCGATCAACCCGGACACCCCGCTGCTCAACAGCGTCATCTTCATGCCCGGCCAGAACGGCTACAAGGACGACTTCACCCTGAAGTTCGACACCGCTGCCGCCAAGGCCGATCTCGAGGCTGCCGGCTGGAAGCTCGGCTCCAACGGCGTGTACGAAAAGGACGGCAAGAAGCTGGCCTTCCGCATCAGCCACAAGGGCATCCAGCGTCGTTCGGACACCACCCAGAACATCATCGCCAGCTGCAAGGAAGCGGGCTTCGCGATCACCGAGGACAGCGACACGAAGTTCAACGCCGAGCGTCTGCCGGTCGGCGACTTCGACGTGGCACTGTTCGCCTGGGTCGGCAACCCGCTGCTCTCGTCGGCGACCTCGATCTACTCGAAGGACGGCGGCGCCAACTACCAGGCGTACGCCGACGACAAGATCGCCCCGCTGTACGAGCAGGCCAACAAGGAACTGGACGAGGCCAAGCGTCTCGCCCTGATGCAGGAGATCGACAAGCAGATCATGGACGACATGGTCACGATCCCGCTGTTCCAGCTGGCCGAGATGCCGGCGTGGCGTGCCGAACTGACCGGTCCGATCTTCAACGGTCCGCTCGGTCTGACGTGGAACGCCAACGTCTGGAACTACCTCTGACCCAGCACACCACGTGATGTGACGATGGTCCCGGCGGGTCGTACCCGCCGGGACCATCCCCATCGCTGGACGTCCGCTCAACATGCTTCGCTTCGCGCTCCGTCGTCTACTCATCGCCATCCCGGTGCTGATCCTGGCCTCGATGCTGGTCTTCGTCCTGGTGGTCAACACCGGTGACCCGCTCGAGAACCTGAAAGCCAACCCACGGCACACCCAAGCCCAGCTCGACCTGCGGTCGCATCAGCTGGGCCTGGACAAGTCCCTTCCCAGTCGCTACTGGAGCTGGATCAGCAAGGCCGTTCACGGCGACTTCGGCAAGGACGTCAAGGACCGGCCGGTGTGGGCCCAGGTCAAGCGAGCGATGTTCGTCACCCTCCGACTGGTGCTCATCGCCCAGTTCCTGGCGATCCTCTTGGGGGTCTTGGTGGGGGTGATCTCGGCAGTACGCCAATACTCCTGGTTCGACTACGCGGCGACAGGGGTGTCGTTCTTCTTGTATTCGTTACCGATCGTCGCGGTCGCCGCGTTCTTGCGCTACGTCGGTGCCCTGAAGGTCAACCAATGGCTCGGCAGGGTCGACAACCCGCTGATCAAGGTCCAGGGCGACCGCACCTTCCCGTCGCGCTGTTCGGCGAGCGTGCCCAGCGCCTGTGGTTGGCGCGCCGGGTTGTACGACTTCGCCACGCACGCGATCCTCCCCACGCTGGCCCTGCTGGCGATCACCTATGCCGGGTACAGCCGCTATCAGCGGGCCTCGATGCTAGAGACGCTGAGCACCGACTACACCCGTACCGCGCGGGCCAAGGGCATCTCCGAGCGGCGGGTGATCTTCCGCCATGCCTTCCGCAACGCGCTGATCCCGATCACCACGATCATCGCCCTCGACTTCGGGGCGCTGATCGGCGGGGCGATCATCACCGAGACGATCTTCGAGTGGCGTGGCATGGGCCGGCTGCTCGTCGACTCGGTCACCACGATCGACCCGAACATCCTGCTCTGTTGGCTGTTGATCACCGCGATCGCCGTCATTCTGTTCAACGTCATCGCCGACCTGCTGTACGCGGTGCTGGACCCGAGGATCCGTCTTGGCTGACACCGTCCTTGCCGCGACGCCCGGCGCGCCTGGTGCCGTGCCCGACCGCGAGTTCACCGTCGCGGCGCGCAGCCAGTGGAAGACGATCCTGCGCCGGTTCGTCCGTCACCGCCTGGCGATGATCTCGCTGTGCATCTTCCTCGCCCTGGTCGTGGCGTCGTTCATCGGTCCGTCGCTGTGGAACTTCAAGTACAACCAGACGCTTCGCCGTCCTGCCGGCTCGACCGGCAGCGACTGGCTGCGGCCGTCGTGGAGCCACCCGTTCGGCATCAGCCGCACCGGATACGACCAGTTCGCCCTGGTGATGCGCGGGCTGCAGTACTCGATCCGCATCGCGCTCGTCGTCGTCGTCGTGTCCACCACGCTGGGCGTCGTCGTCGGCGCGGTGTCCGGATACTTCGGTCGCTGGGTCGACGCGGCGGCGATGCGCTTCGTCGACCTGATGCTGATCATCCCGTTCCAGGTCGTCGTGGCCTGCCTGCAGCGCAACGTCCAAGGCTCGAACTGGTTGTGGCTCGCGTTGTTCCTCGCCGGGTTCGGCTGGATGGGTCTGGCGCGCATCATCCGTGGCGAGTTCCTCTCGTTGCGCGAGAAGGAGTTCGTCGAAGCGTCGCGTGCCGTGGGTGCGGGGCCGTGGCGGATCATCTTCCGCGAGATCCTGCCGAACGCGCTCGGGCCGATCATCGTCAGCGCGACCCTGTCGGTCGGTGCTGCGGTCATCGCCGAGTCGGCACTGTCGTTCATCGGCCTTGGCGTCAAGCCGCCGGACACCTCGCTCGGCTACCTGATCGAGCGTGGCAAGGGTGAGGCGATCACCAAGCCGTACTTGTTCTGGTGGCCGGTCGTGATCCTGTGCATCATCTCGCTGACGATCAACTTCGTCGGCGACGGCTTGCGCGACGCGTTCGACCCGCGGCAGAACCGGGTCCGCGCATGAGTGACGACATCATCCTGTCGGTCAAGGACCTCACCGTCGACTTCCCGACCGACGACGGCGTGGTCCACGCGGTACGTGGCGTGTCGTTCGACGTCCGCTCGCGCGAGGTAATCGGCATCGTCGGCGAGTCCGGTTGTGGCAAGTCGGTCACCTCGATGGCCGTCATGGGGTTGCTCCCGGCGCGTGCGGCCAAGATCGGCGGGTCGATCCGCTTTCGCGGCCAGGAGCTCGTCGGCGCCCCCAAGCGCATGCTGCGCGATCTGCGCGGCTCGAAGCTGTCGATGATCTTCCAGGACCCGATGACCGCGATGAACCCGGTGTACACGGTTGGCTGGCAGCTGGCCGAGGCGATCCGGGCGCACACCGACCTGTCGAACAAGGCCGCGTTCAAACGGGCGATCGAGATGCTCGACCTGGTCGGGATCCCCCAGCCCGAGCGCCGCGCCCAGCAGTATCCGCACGAGTTCTCCGGCGGCATGCGCCAACGGGCGATGATCGCGATGGCGATCTCCAACAACCCGGACGTGATCATCGCCGACGAGCCGACCACGGCGCTCGACGTCACCGTCCAGGCCCAGGTCCTGGAGACGCTGGTCCGCCTGAAGGACGAGGTCAACGCGGCGATCATCCTGATCACGCACGACCTCGGGGTGGTCGCCGGGATGGTCGACGACGTCAAGGTGATGTACGCCGGCAAAGTGGTCGAGGCCGGCACGGTGGACGACATCTTCTACCGGCCGAGCATGCCCTACACGGTCGGGCTGCTCGGCTCGTTGCCGTCGGCGACCGGCACCTCCGAACGGTTGACGCCGATCGCCGGTACGCCACCTTCGCTGCTGCACCTCAAGCCCGGCTGCCCGTTCTCGTCGAGGTGCCCGATCGTGCACGCCGAGTGCCTGCCCGCCGAGCCGGTGCTGGCCGAGGTCGGGCCGGGTCACTGGGCTGCGTGCATCTCGGCGACCGAGATCGCCGCGATGGACAACCCGAAGGAGATCTTCCACCGCGCCACCGAGGCGACGGTCGACCCCGATCTGGCGGCGACGAGATGAGCGTCGTCGTGTCCACCGCCCCGGGCGGCTCACCGCCGCCGTCCAGTGACGTGATCCTGCAGGTCAGCCAGCTGGTCAAGGAGTTCCCGATCCGCGAGCGCGGCATCCTGCTTACCCGCCAGGTCGGTGTGGTCCAGGCGGTCTCGAACGTCAGCTTCGACCTGCGCCGCGGCGAGACGCTGGGCATCGTCGGCGAGTCCGGCTGCGGCAAGTCCACGGCCGGACGCACCGTGCTGCAGCTGCTGGCGCCGACCGCCGGCAAGATCGAGTACAAGGGTGAGGACATCACCTTGGTCCGGGGCGGCGAATGGCGGCGGCTGCGCACCGAGATGCAGATGATCTTCCAGGACCCCTACGGCAGCCTCAACCCGCGGCAGACTGTCGGAGCCATCGTGGGGGCCCCGTTCGAGATTCAGTCGATCAAGCCCGAGGGTGGAGTCAAGGCGGAGGTCCAGGGCCTCCTGGAGCGGGTGGGGCTGAACCCCGAGCACTACAACCGCTACCCGCA
>CAZMHG010000189.1:0-5980 GCA_964565975.1 uncultured Ilumatobacteraceae bacterium
TCGGCGACGAGTTCCTGGACGTGCTGGCCACGCTGCACAAGCTCGGCCTCGACAGCACCCGCCCGGTCAGCGTTCGCGGTGTCGAGGTGTCACCGCGGGACGTGGTTGCCGCGGTGCTGCCGAACCCCGCCGAGCTCGGCAACCGGATGCGCGGCCGGACCTGCGCCGGCAGCCTGGTCACCGGACTGGGCCTCGACGGCCAGCCCCGGCGGACCTACCTGTACCAGGTCGTCGACAACGAGTGGACGATGCGTGAGTGGGGTCATCAGGCCGTCGTCTGGCAGACCGCGGTGCACCCGGTCGTCGCCCTGGAGCTGCTTGCCGAAGGGGAGTGGAAGGCCGTCGGTGTCAAGGGACCCGAAGCGTTCGACGCCGTGCCGTTCCTCGACCTGCTGGCCACGCACGGCGCGCCGTGGGCAATGGAGGAACGTCCGGCACCCTGACCGCCGCGCGCCGCCGGGTCGGCGGCGTGGCTCAGCCGACGTCGCCGACGACCGGCTGGGCGGTGACCAGCCGGCGATCGAACCCGGCCTCCGTCGGCAGGAAGCCGTTGCGGTCCGGCCACAGCAGCTGCACCGCAGCGAACGGCGCACCGTGACGCCATGCCGCAGCGGTCGGCAGGAGCGAGGCGACCACTTCGGGATCGATCGGTGCCAGCACGCCGCGCAGCTCGCCGTCGTACAGCCCGACGAACTGCTCGCCGATCGGGATCTGCGTGCCGCCGCGCAGCAGACCGGCCACCAGGTCGACCAGACCCGAGGCCTCGGCCGGCTTCAACCCGAAGACGACCATCTCGGGAAACCCGAAGGCTTCGGGGAAGCCGATCGAGTACAGGTACCCGGGGATCGGCGGGTCGGATTCGGTGTGCGGCGGAACGGGCTCGACCGCGTAACCCTTCGTCTCGACCATCCAGGCGATCTTCTCGGCCAACGGGATGTGGAAGTCGGGCAGCTCGGGAACGTCACGTGCCACACCCGGACCGTACCCGGTGGCCGGGTCCGCAAGCCATGCCGCTACCGTCCACCCGGCATGTATCGGTTCCTGCTGAAGCCGAGGTGGATCGCCTTTCACCTGCTGGTCGTCACGGCGATGGTGGCGATGGTCAACCTCGGGCTGTGGCAGCTGCGCCGCCTGCACGAACGCCGGGTGTTCAACGAGCTGGTCACCACGCATGCATCGATGAACGCGTCGGGCGACGAGTCGGCGCTACGCGGCACGCTCGCCGATTGGGAGTGGCGGGTGGTCACGGTCACCGGTTCCTACACCGAGCGGGCGACGATCGACGTGGTCAACCGCGAGCTCAACGGCGATCCCGGCCGCTATCTGGTCAACGCGTTCCGCACCTCCGGTGGGCAGGTCGTCGTGGTCAACCGCGGCTTCGTGCCGTCACGGATCGCCGACGAGCCGGCACCGCCACGTGGCGAGGTCCAACTCGTCGGGCGCGTCCGGCGCAGCGAGACGCGCCGGCTCGGCCAGAACACCGACGACACCAGCCAGCAGCTGAGCGAGGTGCGCCGCGTCGACCTGAGCGTGCTCGCCACGCAGTTCGACGGTGCGTCGACGACGATGTACCTCGACCGGCTGGACAGCACCCCGGCCGATCCTGCTGCGGTCGAGGAGATCCCGCTCCCGGCGCTCGACGAGGGTCCGCACATGAGCTACGCGATCCAGTGGTTCATCTTCACCGTGTGCGTCGGCGCCGGATGGTGGCTGGCCGTGCGCCGGTCCGCGCACCCCGAACGGCGCGGTCGCCGCCGGGGCGGCGCTCCGCCGATCGACGAGGAGGCCAGCGCCGCGTTCGAGGCGGCCCGCCGGGGAGCTGCCAACGCGTCGTAGCATTCGGCCATGCGCCAACTCAGCGGGATGGACGTCAACTTCCTGAACATGGAGACACCGACCGTGTTCGGCCACGTCAGCTCGCTGAGCATCTACGACCCGTCAGAAGCGCCGGGTGGCGCCGGGCTGGAAGCCACCAAGCAAGCACTGCTGGAGCGGATGGACCAGCTCGCGCCGTTCCGTCGACGCCTGATCGAGATGCCCTTCGGGCTCGACCTGCCGTACTGGATCGAGGACCCCGACTTCGACATCGACTTCCACGTCCGCCACCATGCGGTGCCCCCGCCGGGCACGCCCGAGCAGCTGGCCGAGGTCGTCAGCCGGATCGTCGCCCGGCCGCTGGACCGTGGCCGGCCGCTGTGGGAGCTGTACGTCATCGAAGGTGTCGACAACGGGCGCCTGATCGCCCAGCTGACCAAGGTCCACCACGCCGCCGTCGACGGTGCGGCCGGGACACGGATGCTGGCGGCGATGCTCGACACCGAAGCCGGCCATCGGCCGACCGGCCAGCCGGCGACGTGGGAAGGCGAGCCCGTCCCGTCGAGCGCGGACTTGCTCAAGTTGACGGCGTTCAACATGCTGCGCAACCCCGAACGGATGCTCCGCCTCACCGTCCGAGCCAGCCGCGAACTGGCCGCGGCGAGCCGGGCCGGCGGTCTCACTGCACTCGCCGACGTGATCGCCCAGCCGCTTCCGGGGCCGCTCGGCGACTTGATCCGCCGCCGGTTGCGCGGCGCGATCACCGACGTCGACAGCCCTCCGGCGCTGCCACCCACGCAGGCGCCGCGCACGCCGTGGAACGCACCGATCTCGCGGCACCGGCGGTTCGCCTACACGTCGATCCCCCTGGACGACGCCAAGCAGGTCCGCCGGGCCGTGGGCTGCACCTTCAACGACGTCGTCATGGCGTTGTGCAGCGGCACGCTGCGCCGCTACCTGCTGGCCCACGACTGCCTGCCGGCCGAGTCGCTGATCGCGATGGTGCCCGTCAGCGTGCGCACCGGCGACGAGGACGACGTCTACCAGACCCGGGTCTCGGGGCTGCGCGCCGACCTGGCGACCAACGAGCCGGACCCACTGGCCCGACTGCGGCGCATCCAGCAGTCGATGAACGTCGCCAAGGAGCACTTCCGGGCGATCCCTGCAGAGACGTTGCAGGACTTCACCCAGTTCGCCCCGCCGGCGCTGGCGGCGCGGGTGATGCGGATGTACAGCCGGCTGCGGATCGCCGACCGGATGAACCCGCCGTTCAACCTGATCATCTCCAACGTGCCCGGCCCCAATCAGCCGCTGTATGCCGCGGGCGCCGAGCTTCGCCACTATTACCCGGTCAGCGCGATTGCCGACGGGCAGGGCCTCAACATGACCGTGCAGAGCTACAACGGTCGGCTCGATTTCGGGTTCATCGCCTGCCGCGAGCTGGTGCCCGACCTGTGGGCGATGACCACAATGCTGCGCGAGTCGATGGACGAACTGCTCGCGGCTGTTGCGGACGCAGCCGACTCCCCCACGCCGGCGACGGCGCCGCAGACGGCACCAGCGAAGAAGGCGGCGGCGAAGAAGGCGGCGGCGAAGAAGGCACCAGCCAAGAAGGCACCGGCCGCGCAGGTGGCCAAGGCCGGTCGGCGCGGCACGCGCAGCTGAGCGTGGGCCGCGCCAGCGGCGGCCCGGGGCCGCTTCAGGGTCCGGTGTTCAGGCCGTGGATGTGGGCGGCGTCGTTGTACCGGCCGATGCGCCACATGCTCTGGTCGGTCCAGATCAACTCGGTGATCGACGCGTTGCTGGTGAACAGCCGGAAGTCGCCCATCATCGACGCCTCCAGGGCCTGGCGCAGCATTGCTTCGATCACGCCGCCGTGGGTGGCGATCACGGCCGCACCGTCGGGGCCGAGCGCGTCGACCAGCTGACGGGTGGCCAGGCCGACGCGCAGGTTCAGCTCGGCGACGGTCTCGCCGTCGGGGAAGAACCGCTGGTACGGCCCGCCCTTGTCCCAATCGTCGGGGCTGCGGGAGAACTCGCGGAAGAAGTCCTCGTACCGGCGGCCGTCGGCGGACGGGCCGGGATCGATCTCGCCCCACGCGGCGTCCCGTTCCACGGGAAGGTCGTCGAGCGCCGGGCGCAGGATCTCGGCGGTCTCGATCGCCCGCGGGTACTCGCTGCTGAGCAGCCTGGTGACGCCGAGCTCGGGTTGGGCCAGCCAGCGGTCGGTCAACGCCTGCACCTGGCGGCGGCCGAGCTCGGTCAGCCCGCTGCAGGTGCGCGGTCCGCCGATCGTGCCGTTGACCGTCGCGTTGGACTCGCCGTGCCGGATGATGAGCAGTCGTGCGGCCATGGCCAGTGAGGCTACGGTCGAACGCCGCTGGTAGGGGCGCCATCGGCCCCACGGCAGACTGGCAGCGTGACGAGCACGTTGAACACCCCGTCGATCATCTCGGCGACCACCACGCCCGACCACGGGGGCGGTGGGCGATGACCGTCGTGCGGCCGTTCATCGGCGGGCAGTACGTCGAGGCGACGTCCGGCGAGACGTTCCCGACCGTCAACCCGGCCACCGGCGACGTGCTCACCAGCGTGCAACAGGCCTCGGCCGCCGACGTCGACGGTGCGGTGCGCTCGGCGCGCGCCGCGTTCGAGGAGTGGCGCGGCCTGAGTGGCGCAGCCCGCGGCCGGGTCCTGGCCGATGCCGTGCGCCTGCTGCGCGAGCGCAACGACGAGCTTGCCGAGCTGGAGGTCCTCGACACCGGCAAGCCGATCAGCGAGGCATTGGTCGTCGACGTCGCGTCGGGCGCCGACTGCATCGAGTACTACGCGGGTGTGGCGGCCACGCTGCACGGCGAGCACCTCGACTTCGGTGCCAACTGGGGCTACACCCGCCGCGAGCCGCTCGGCGTGTGCGCCGGCATCGGGGCGTGGAACTACCCGTTGCAGATCGCCTGCTGGAAGTCCGCACCGGCTCTGGCATGCGGCAACGCGATGGTCTTCAAGCCCGCCGAGCTCACGCCACTCACCGCACCGAAGCTGGCCGAGATCTACGCCGAGGCCGGCGTGCCCGCTGGGCTGTTCAACGTGGTCCAGGGCGACCACCGTGTCGGCCAGGCGCTGTGCGGGCACCCCGGGATCGCCAAGGTCTCGCTGACCGGCGAGGTCGGCACCGGCAAGAAGGTCATGGCCCAAGCGTCGACCACGCTGCAGCACGTCACCCTGGAGCTGGGCGGCAAGAGCCCGCTGATCGTGTTCGCCGACGCCGACCTGGACAACGCGGTGTCCGGCGCGATGCTCGGCAACTTCTACACCCAGGGCGAGGTGTGCTCCAACGGGACTCGCGTGTTCGTCCACCGTGACGTGCACGACGAGTTCGTCGCCCGCCTCGTGGCCCGCGTGGGGAAGATGGTGATCGGCGACCCGCTCGACCCGACGACGCACGTCGGCGCGCTGATCAGCGAGGATCACCTGCACAAGGTGCTCGGCTACATCGAAGCCGGCGTTGCCGGTGGGGCACGCCTCGCCGCCGGCGGCTCGCGGGTGACCACGCCGGCCTGCGCCACCGGCTACTTCGTCGAACCGACCGTGTTCGTCGGCTGTCACGACGCGATGAGCGTCGTGCGCGAGGAGATCTTCGGGCCGGTTATGACGGTGCTCGCCTTCGACACCGAGGACGAGGTGATCACCCGTGCGAACAGCACCCCGTACGGCCTGGCCGCCGGCGTGTTCACCCGCGACCTTGCCCGTGCCCACCGTGTGATCGCTTGCCTCGAGGCCGGAACGACGTGGATCAACACGTACAACATCACCCCGATCGAGCTGCCCTTCGGCGGCTACAAGCAGTCGGGGATCGGTCGCGAGAACGGCAGCGCGGCGATCGAGCACTACACCCAGTTGAAGAGCGTCTATGTGGAGATGGGTGACGTCGATGCCCCATACTGATCGCGACCAGGCAGGACAGCCGTACGACTACGTCATCGTCGGTGGCGGCTCGGCTGGCTGCGTGCTGGCCAACCGGCTCAGCGCCGACCCGTCCACCCGCGTCCTCGTACTCGAGGCCGGCCGGCCCGACTACTGGTGGGACGTGTTCATCCACATGCCCGCGGCGCTGATGTTCCCGTCGGGCAATAGGTTCTACGACTGGAAGTACGAAAGCGAGCCC
>CAZMHG010000190.1:0-5967 GCA_964565975.1 uncultured Ilumatobacteraceae bacterium
CTCAGCCTGTGGCCGTCCACCACGCAGGCGGCAAACGTGCTGCTGCGCACGACACCCACCAGCGGTTCCACACTCGCCGCCTCGCCGCGCGTCCTCGAGCTGGTCTTTCGTGACCCGATCGGCACCACCAACCTGATTCGCATCGCCTGCGACGGGCGCCAGTACAGCGTGCGCAGCTACGCCGTGCGCGAAGACAAGCGGACGCTGCAAAGTTCGATCGCGCCGATCCCGGCCGGCAGTCGTTGCACGGTCAGCTGGACCGTGGTCGACCCCAAGACGGGGGCGCCGAACGGGTCGGGCTCGTTCACCTTCGCCATCGCCGGCACCCGACCAGCGACCTCGCCGACGACCACCATCCCGAAGGTCACCGCCGTCCCGTCGTCGGTCCCCGCGGCAACGGCGACCACGACGGCGAAGGTGTCGGGGCTCGGCGCGCCGTTGGGGCTCGCCCGGCTGATCACCAACCTCGGGCTCGCCGCGCTGTTCGGCGCGCTGGTGCTGATCGTCTGGGCGTGGCCGGAGGGCGTGGAGTACGTCGAGACCGAGAACTACCTCAAGCTCGTCGGCGTCATCGCCGTGGCCGGATCGCTGCTGACCGTCGTCATGATGGCTGGGCAACGCAACGGCGGCGGGCTCACCGACGGGCTCAGCCCATCGGCATGGACCGATCTCACCGACAGTGCCGCGGGCGTTGCCGCGCTCCTACGCCTGCTGCTCGCCGTCGGCTGCGCGTGGATCGCGTTCCATCCGGACCTGATCGGCGAGCCACAGACACAGACCTACGCGCTCGCCGTGCCCGGGCTGGCGCTGATGACGCTCGGCGCGACCCGCGGCGTGGACGTCGGCGCGATCACCATCGTCGCCGGCGCGGCACACGCGCTGGCGATGGGCGTGTGGGTCGGTGCGCTGGCCCTGCTGTCCCGGGTGGTGCTCGCCGGGGCGGGCGACGAGGACCTGGTCCATGCGATACGCGGCTTCCGGCGCATCTCCACGCTGGCGATCATCGGCACGGTCGCCACCGGTCTCGTGCTCACGTATCAGCTGGACTGGGGCGACATCACCACCACGGCGCACGGTCGTGTGGTGGTGCTCAAGCTGCTCGCGGTGATCGCCGTCATCGTCGTCGGGCTGGCCGCGCGCCAGTTCATCCACGAGCGGCTGTCGCGGGTCGACCGGCTGAGCAGCGGCATCGCCGGCCGCCTGCGCCGAGCGATTTCGATCGAGGCGATGTCGTGCGTCGCGATCCTTGCCCTCACCGCGGTGCTCACGTCGATGGCCCCCGCCGGCGTGGCCAGAACCAGCAACGTCGAGCTGCCGGCGCTGGGCAGCGTGCACGAGATCGTCAACGCCGCGCAGAACGCCAAGGCGACGATCCGGATGACCGAGCGCGTCGGACCGAATGCAGTGCTGATCACGATCATCACCCCGAAGAGCGGCCTGAAGGACGTCAAGCTGCGGTTCCTCGCCCCTGCCGGCTCCACCGCCGCGGGCTACGAACTGATCGTGCCGCTCACCGGTGCCGGCTCGGCGATGCTCGACCGCGGCGCGAACCTGAAGCTGAACGCGCCCGGCGTGTGGACGGTGGTGATGTACATCAACGGCACGCTGATCAACTCGGTCGGCGTCGACGTCCAGCCGGCCACCTGATCCGGCTGCCGGGCCGGACCCGGCGGTGCCGCTACTGGCGCCGTTCGCTGCGCACGAAGCTGGCGTGACGCACCAGACCGTCGTTGGTCCACTCGGCAAGCTCGACGGTGGCAACCAGCTCGGGACGAACCCACACCGGCCGGCGCCGGCGCACATCGGCCGGCACGGCGACGAACGGGCAGTCCGCCGTCGCCATGGCGCGCAAGGCCGCGGTGAGCGACTCCAGCGTGGCCTGGTCGAACCCGGTGCCGACGCCACCGGCGAAGCGCAGCCGGTCGCCCTCGGCGACACCGAGGAGCAGCGAGCCGAACGTGGACGAGCGGTTGCCCTCGCCCGGCGTGAACCCGCCGACCACCAGGCTGGCCTGCCGGCGGACCTTCACCTTGCGCCACGCCGCGGATCGGCGACCCACCTGGTACGGGCGGCCCAGCTGCTTGGCGACGATCCCTTCCATCTGCTGCTCGCGCATCACCTCGAGCAGCGCCGCGCCGTCGCCGATCCGGTGGCCGGGCACCGCCCAGTACGACGCCGGTTCGAGGACCTGCTCGAGGAGCGCACGCCGCGACTCGTAGGCCAGCGACACGGTGTCGGTCCCGTCGATCGACAGGACGTCGAACGCATAGAACGCCTTCTGCGTCTGGTTGCGTTGGAAGAGCTCGAAGCTCGGCCTGCCGTCGCCGTCGAGGGCGACCAGCTCGCCGTCGAGGATCGCCGCGCCGGCGTTCACGCACGAGGCAAGGTCGGCCAGCTCGGGGTACGACGCCGTCACGTCCCGCCCGCTGCTGCTCTGGACGCGTACTGCGCCGGCGGCGACGTGGCAGAGCGTGCGGTAGCCGTCCCACTTGATCTCGTACGCCCACGCTTCGTCGTCGTGCGGCAACGTGCCGAGCACCGCCTTCATCGGCGCGACGGGGAAGCTCAACGGCATCGCGCCTGGGTCACCTCGACAGCGACAGGTGCCGCAGCGCCAGCGCGCTGTACACGGCCATGCCGGTGACCATCGTCTGCTCGTCGAAGTGGACCCGGTTGGAGTGGTTCGCCGCTGCGGTTCGCGGGTCGCGGCCCTCGGGGGTCGCCCCGAGGAAGCACATCGCGCCGGGGCGCTGGTTGAGCACCAAGCTGAAGTCCTCGGCGCCCATGATCGGGAAGGGCAGCTCGATCGTGCGTTCGGCACCGAGCATCTCGCGGGCGGTGTCGAGGGCGAACTCGGCACCGTCGGTGTCGTTGACGGTGACCGGGTAGCCGTCGCGCAGCTCCACCCGCACCGCGGCATCGTGTGCCGCGGCGATGCCCTCGGCGACGCGCTGGATCTCGCCGTGGACCTGGGTGCGCGTCTGCTCGCTGACGGCGCGGATGGTGCCCTCGATCTCGGCGGTCTCGGGGATGACGTTGTTCGTCGTGCCGGCGCTGATCCGGGCGATCGTCACCACGGACGGGTCGAACACGTTGATCCGGCGGGTGATCATCGTCTGCAGCGCGAGCACGATCTCGCAGGCCACCGGGATCGGGTCGAGCGCCTGGTGCGGCGCGCTGGCGTGGCCGCCACGCCCGGTGACCGTGATCACCACGGTGTCCGCCGAGGCCATCAGCGGACCGCGCCGCGTGGCCACCACACCGGTGGGGAGCATCGAAGTGACGTGCAAGGCGTACGCGCCGGTGACCGGCGACGCGGTGCCGTCGGCCAGCGTCGGGACGTCGAGCAGCCCTTCGTTGAGCATGAAGTCGGCGCCGCCGTAGCCCTCCTCGCCGGGCTGGAACATGAACAGCACCCGGCCCGGCAGGTCGGCGCGCCGTTCGCTGAGCAGCTTCGCCGCGCCGACCAGCATTGCCGTGTGGGTGTCGTGCCCGCAGGCGTGCATCGCACCGTCGACCTTCGACGTGAACTCCTCGCCGGTGTCCTCGTGCAGCGGCAACGCGTCCATGTCGCCGCGCAGCAGCACCGTGGGGCCAGGGCGGCCACCGTCGAGTAACGCGGCGATGCCGCTGGTGGTGGTGTGGGTGGTGATCTGCAACGGCAGTCCGTCGAGCGCTTCGAGCACGGCCTCGCGGGTGATCGGCAGGTCGTTGCCGATCTCCGGCCACTGGTGCAGGGTTCGGCGCAGCGCCACCGTCTCGTCGAGCAGATCACGCGCCTGTTCGGTCAGCGTTTCCAGTTCCATAGGCGCATGGTACGACGCACCGGCGACTTGACACGCCAGGCGGGTCGGCCTAGCAATCCGCTCCGTGACGCCCGTCCCCGCAACGGAACCTCGCCGCGGGCGGCTGTGGCCGCTGGACGCGGCGCGGGGACTGGCGATGATCTGCATGCTCGTCGCCCACGCCTCGCCGTTGAGCAACCGCAAGCTGCCGGCGTGGTTCTACTCGGCGGTCGAAAAAGAGATCAACGACCTCGCCTCACCACTGTTCGGCCTGGTGATGGGCGGGGCGGCGGCACTCGTGTGGTCCCGGCCGGCGGTCCGTACCGCGTCGGGCGCGCTCGCCCAGACCGCGAGGGACGTCGTCCGCGCGGTCCTGGTCTTCGCCATCGGGATGTGGCTCAGCACGCTCGGCACCTACGTGGCGGTCGTGCTGCAAGTCCTCGCACTGCTGATGCTGGCCGCCCCGGTGCTGATGCGCCTGCGCACGCCGCTGCTGGCCGCGCTGGCGGTCGTCTCGTTCGCGCTCGCGCCGTCGATCGTCGCCCGGTGGGCACCGCGGGTGACGATGCGCAACAACGGCACCGGCACCCTGCACCAGCAACTCGTCGAGTCGCTGATCAGCGGCGCCAGCTACCGCGCCGTGTCGCTGCTCCCGCTGTTCGCCGCCGGCGCGCTGTTCGTCCGTTGGGGGCTGACCAGCCGGCGCACCCTGACGACGTCGGTCGGGATCGGTCTCGCCGCGCTGGTCGTGCACATCACGCTCAACCTCACCCAGGTGACCAGCGCGTCGTCCGGTGACTGGCCCGACCAGATCCACGACCTGGCGATCACGTTCACCGCGTTCGGCGTGATCGCGCTCGTGGCCTACTCCGACGAGCTCCGCGGGCGCCGGCCGGCTGCGCCGTGGCGCGTGCTCGCCTCGATCGGCACGGTCGCGCTGTCGCTCTACGTGGGTCACCTCGTCCTGCTGCGCCCGATGCAGCACAGCGACTTCTGGCGCGGTCCCACATGGCACAGCATCCTGTTCATGACCACGCTGATCGTCGCCCCGTGCGTGCTCGCCGCGCTGTGGCATCGCCATCTCGGCAAGGGCCCGGTGGAGCGGGCGGTCGATCTGCTGGCCTTCAAGCGCCCGTCGGCGGGCCGGCCGTCTTGACAACCGCCCTGGCCGTGCCGTAGCAATCCGATTCCGATGTCCAAGCCGCTCGTCATCGTCGAGTCGCCCGCCAAGGCCAAGAAGCTCACCGAGTACCTCGGTTCGGGCTACGACGTGCGCGCCTCGGTCGGGCACGTCGCCGACCTGCCGTCCAAGGGCCTGTCGATCGACGTCGACAACGGGTTCAAGCCGACCTACGAGCTGACCGAACGCGGCAAGAAGGTCGTCCAAGAGCTGCGCGCCGCGGCGAAGGGGGCCAGCGAGCTGTACCTCGCCACCGACCCCGATCGCGAGGGCGAAGCGATCAGCTGGCACCTGCTCGAGTACCTCAAGCCGAAGATTCCGGTCAAACGGATGGTCTTCCACGAGATCACCAAGACGGCCATCCAGCAGGCGGTGGCCAACCCGCGGGCGATCGACTACGGGCTGGTCGACGCGGCCGAGACGCGTCGGCTGCTCGACCGGCTCTACGGCTACGAGGTCTCCCCCGTGCTGTGGCGACGGGTCAACCGCGGCCTGTCGGCTGGGCGGGTGCAAAGCCCGGCCGTCCGCCTGATCGTCGAACGCGAACGTGAACGGATCGCGTTCGTCCCCGCGGGGTACTGGGACATCGAGCTGCGTACCGCCACGGCGCCGGCGTTCAGCGCCACGCTCGTCGGGCTCGACGGTACGAAGGTCGCGACGGGCAAGGACTTCGGCGCAGACGGCCGCCCGTCGGCCAAGGTCGTGGTCGTCGACGAGGCGCTGGCCCGCGCCATCGCCGATGCGCTGACCGACGCGCCGCCCGGCGCGGTCACCGTGCGCAGCGTCGAGGACAAGCCGTACCGCAGCTCGCCCAAGGCGCCGTTCATGACCAGCACGCTGCAGCAGGAAGGCGGGCGCAAGCTGCGGCTCAGCTCGTCACAGGTGATGCGCCTGGCCCAGGGCCTGTACGAGCGCGGCTACATCACCTACATGCGTACCGACGCGGTCACGCTCGGCGCCGAGGCGCTGGCGGCGATCCGCGCCGAGGTCAAGCAGGCGTTC
>CAZMHG010000191.1:0-5947 GCA_964565975.1 uncultured Ilumatobacteraceae bacterium
GACACCCTGTTCGTTGACCCGCTGGATCGTCTCGAAGACCACGTCCACCAGGACCGGCGCGAGGCCCATCGACGGCTCGTCGAGCAGCAGCAGCGTGGGACGGGCCATCATCGCCCGGCCCATCGCGAGCATCTGCTGCTCGCCGCCCGACAGCGTGCCGGCCTTCTGGTGCATGCGCTCGCGCAGGCGCGGGAACAGGTCGAAGATCCGCTCGAGATCGCCGGCGATCTCGCTCTTGTCCGGCCGCAGGTACGCACCGAGGTCCAGGTTCTCGGCGACGGTCATCCGCGGGAAGATCCGCCGCCCCTCAGGGCTCTGGGCGATGCCACGGGCGGCGACGTCGAACCCCTTGAGGTTGCTGATGACCTGGCCCAGGAACTGGATCTGGCCCTGCTTCGGGCGCAACAGCCCGGAGATGGTCCGCATCGTGGTGGACTTGCCGGCGCCGTTGCCGCCGATCAGGGTGACGATCTCGCCCTCGTAGACCTTCAGCGAGATGCCCTTCACCGCGGCGATGTTGCCGTAGTACACGTGGATGTCGTCGATCGACAGCATCGGCGGGCCGTTGGCCGCGCGCCCCCCGGACGCAGTGGTGGTGGTCGACTGCTCGCTCATGCCGCACCCTCCGACGCTGCCTTGCCGAGATAGGCCTCGATCACCCGCGGGTTGGCCCGGACCTCTTCGGGAGATCCTTCGGCGATCTTCGTGCCGTACTCCAGCACGGTGATCCGTTCTGCGGTGCCCATGACCACCTTCATGTCGTGCTCGATCAGCAGGATGGTGATGCCGCGCTCGTCGCGCATGCGGTGGACGAACGCGGTGAACGCCGCCGACTCGTACGGGTTCATCCCCGCCGTGGGTTCGTCGAGGAGCAGCAGCTTGGGCCGCAGGGCAAGGGCCCTGGCAACCTCGAGCCGGCGTTGGTCGCCGTACGGCAGGTTCTTGGCGAACTCGTCGTCGGTGCCGCCGATGCCCACGTACTCGAGCAGCTCTTTGGCCGTGTGGCGCGCCTCGCGCTCCTCGTGGCGCTGCTTGGGTGAACGGAAGACCGTCGACAACAGCCCGCTGTGCAGGTGCGGATGCATCGCCACCATCACGTTCTCGGCCGCGGTCATCGCCCCGAACAGGCGGATGTTCTGGAACGTGCGGGCCATGCCGCGAGCGGCAATGAGGTGCGGCCCGACGCCGACGACCGACTTGCCGTCGAACACGACCGTGCCCGCCGTGGGGTGGTACAGCCCGGTGAGCACGTTGAAGAATGTCGTCTTGCCGGCACCGTTCGGTCCGATCAGGGCGACGATCGACCGCTCCGGGATGACGAAGTTGACGTCGTTGCACGCCGTCAACCCGCCGAAGCGGACGGTGACGGAGTTGGCTTCCAGGACGTTGCTCATGACGGAACCCCCGCTGCGCTGGCCGCAAGCTGCTCGGCCCGCTTGACTGCCTTCGACCGCGCCGCCGGCAGGATGCCTTCGGGCCGGAACAACATCATCAGCACCAGGATCAGGCCGAAGATGCCGAACTGGTACTGCACCAGGTTGACGCCGATCCCGTTGCCAGCCCACTTCAGCCCGTTGTCCGACAGCCAGGTGATCAGTGCGCCGCCCAGGATCGCGCCCCAGACGTTGCCCATGCCACCGAGGATCACGGCGCACAGGATGATGATCGAGAACTGGAACGTGAACGTGTCGACGTTGACGGTGCCGACGATCGTGGCGTAGAACGCGCCGCCCACACCGCCGGCAACGGCGCCGACCGCGTAGGACCACAACTTGGTGCGCCGCAGCGGGACACCCATCAGACTGGCCGCAAGCTCGTCCTCGCGGATCGCCATCCACGCCCGGCCGAGACGGCCGTCGCGCAGGGCGACCG
Organism: uncultured Ilumatobacteraceae bacterium; assembly: GCA_964565975.1. GTDB lineage: Bacteria > Actinomycetota > Acidimicrobiia > Acidimicrobiales > Ilumatobacteraceae > JAKOUY01. The sequence goes on from CAZMHG010000191.1 coordinate 1,873, forward strand.
AGATCCACACGAACAGCGCGCAGAACACCAGGATCACGTAGTAGCGCCACTTGTAGTCGGTCTTGCCGATGGTGTGAAACCCGAGGCCGATGGCGTCGACCGGGCCGATGCCCTTGGTGCCGTTGGTCAGGTTGTAGCCGCCGATCGGGAACTTCTCCGAGTTGCGGAACAGCTCGGGCAGGATCTCACCGAAGCCCAGGGTGACCAGCGCCAGGTAGTCGCTCTGCAGCTTGAGCGTCGGCCAGCCGATGATCACGCCGGCGACTGCGGCGACGAGTGCGGCGATGACGATGACGATCCAGAACGAGAGATGGATGCCCTTCTCGGACGGGCTGGCCGTGGAGAAGACGTGGATGCTCAGGTTGATCCACGACCCGTTGCGGCCGGTGACCTGGATGGCGAAGTCGGACATCAGCCATGCGGCGGTGTATGCGCCGAACAGGAAGAAGGCGACGAAGCCGAGGTCGAGCAGACCGGCGAAGCCGACCACGATGTTGAGTCCGAGCGCGAACAGCGCGTACACCGCCATCAGCACGACTGTGGCGATCGGGATCGGGCCGTCGATGTCCTTGGTGATGCCGAGGAGCGGCATGATCAGCGCCACGACCAGCGCCACGCCCCCGACGGCGAGCTTCCACGGAGCGATCTTCTTCAGCCGGTCGACGATGCCGTCGGAGTGGCCGAACGTGGGCTCGTGTGACGAGGTGTCCGTGTGCATCACACCTTCTCCTGCTGATGCTTGCCGAAGATGCCGCCGGGCCGGAAGATGATCATCAGGATCAGGATCCCGAACGTCACCGTCTGGGTCCACTTCTGGCCGGTGAAGTCGATCGCCCACTTCGGCGCGTTCTCCGGCAGGAGGACCCGGCCGTCGTTCAGCGCGTGGATCACGCCCAGCAGCACCGCACCGACGACCGCGCCGAGCAGATTGCCCACGCCGCCGAGCACGGCCGCGGTGAACGCGATCAGGCCGAGCCGGAAGCCGGCGTCGTATCGAGTCTGCTGGTTGACCTGGACGAACAGCACGCCGGCGGCGCCGGCCAGCGCGCCACCGAGGGCGAACGTGTAGGAGATGACGCGGTCGACGTTGATGCCCATCAGCAAGGCCGCGTCACGATCCTGGGCCGTCGCACGCATCGCCTTGCCGACACGCGTCTTTTGCACCAGCCAGGTCATCAGCAACAGCAACGGGACGGTCACGGCGATGACCACCACGTTCACCCAGCGGATCTCGATGCTGCCCAGCTTCAGCTTCGTCTGGGGCAGGACCGACGTCCGGGAATGGGGCGCCGAGCCGTTCCAGGCGATCCCGAAGATCTTGTCGAGGATGCCAATGTTCTGGAGGATGAAGCTCACGCCGACCGCCGTGATCAGCGGCGCCAGCTTCGGGGCGTTGCGCAGCCGGCGGTAGGCGAGGCGTTCGATGAGCATGTTCAGCAGGGCGCCGAAGATCATCGTCAGGATCAGCGTGACGGCAAGGAGGAACCACGCCTTGCCGGACGACGACGTCTGGCCGAACCAGTTGCCGATCATCACCGCCCCGAACACCGAGGTGAGCATGAACAGGTCGCCGTGGGCGAAGTTGATCAGCTCGATGATGCCGTAGACCATCGTGTAGCCAAGGGCGATCAGCGCGTACAGCGCGCCGTTGGACAGCCCGATGACCAGCAGCTGGGTGACCGACTGGGGCCGCTGGAAGAAGCTGACGATGATCGACAATGCCGCGGCGACGAGCACGATCAGGCCGAGTTGGCCCACCCTGTCCTTCGGCATTTTCTCGCGGAGTGTCGTAGCGAGACTCAAGGTCTACCCCCCGGTGTACCTTCATGTGATGTTGCCGGATCACCGGCAACGGAGTCATGTGATGTTGCCGGATCACCGGCTACGGAGTTCGATGTCGCCGGATCGCCGGCAACGGGATGTTCGTGGATGCGGCGACGGGGTGGCCCCTCGTTGGGGACCACCCCGTCTGCTGCGTTACCGATGTCCGGCTGTGGAACAGGAACCTGCCCGTCCGGAATGGTCCGTGGTCAGGCGACCGGCCAGGCCTTCAAGAAGGTCTCGGCGTTGTCCTTGACGACCTGGATCGACATGTCGCGCACCGTGACGTCGCCAGTGGTGGCGTCGACGCTGAACTCCTTGCCGATCACCGACTTGTCGGCGGGGATGCTGATCTTGCCGGAGAACGCCGCGTCGCGGATGCCCTTGCGGGTGCCGTCCGAGGCGTCGAGCGACGCCAGGATGTACTGCGTGGCAGCGGCGCCGTAGATCGCGTAGGCCGACGCCGGATCGGCGTTGAACTTGGCCTTGAAGTCCTCGACGAACTTCGCGCCGGCACCACCGGCCTTGACCAGCTCCGACGGCGGCAGGCCGGCGAAGGTGATGTACATGCCCTGGGCCTCGGCCATCTTCTGCACCGACGGGTACCCGGTGAAGCCGTCGGGGCCGATCAACTTCACGGTCGAGTTGTCACCCAGCGTTGCAACCTTGTCGCGGATCACCTGCTCGCCGTTGTTGTCGTTGATGCCACCGAGGTACACGCAGTCCGGGTTGAGCGACTTGAAGCCCTCGAACAGGGCGGTGTAGTTCGGCTGCTTGGAGTCCCACGACTCCTCGGCGACGACCTCGATGCCGGCGGCCTTGGCGGCGTCGGAGAACGCCTGGGCGACGCCCACGCCGTAGGTCTGCGCGTCGTTCAGCACCACGCACCGCTTGACACCCAGGTCCTGGGCGGCGAACTGCGCGCCGGCGGCACCCTGGTAGTCGTCGGTGGAGATGATGCGGGCGTAGTTGCGAACCTTGGTCGGGTAGTACTTGTCGGGCTCGCCCGGATCCCAGGCCTTGGTCAGGCCGGGGTTGGTGTTGGCGTGCGACACCATCAGCATCGGGCCGTTCGGGTCCTCGTTCAGCACCGGGACCTCGATCTTGGCGCAGCCCGAGTTGTACGTCCCCATGACGGCGATCTCGCCGGCGTTGGCGACGTGGTCGGAAGCGTTCTTGGCGCACACCGCGTCGTCCCAGCCGCCCTTGGCCGCGGTCGAGTCGTCGTACTCCTTGACCTCGACTTCGAACTTGGTGCTCGTGGCGTTGTACGCGTCGACGACCATGTGCACCGCGCGGTTCGTGTCACGCGAGGCGTCGGCCGAGGCACCCTGCAGCGGCAGGTCGGTGCTGATGATCACCTTGGTCTTGGTGCCCGACCCGGCAGCCGCCGTGGCAGCCGTAGTGCCGGCGGTGGTCCCGCTGGTCGCCGACGCCGTTGCCGCGACCGAGGTCCCGGCGGCGATTGCAAGGAGTGCGGCGAGGCCGGCATTCCTACGCATGGACAGTGTCATGTGTTCCCCCTATGGATTTGGACACAGTTGTGGGTGCTGTTCCCGGTGCGCCGTTGGACGAACCGCCGTACGTCTCCGCCTACCCACGGACGCGAAGCGCCCACACCATAGCGCAGGGCTCCGGAGTGTGTGACAAATCGCACAAGCTCGAAACGCACACGCCTGATCGCCGCGACACGATCAGGGGCTGTCGTACGCACCGACGTAGTGTCGGCGCCGATGCCGGCGACCGGACCTGCGACTGGACCTGCAAGCGGCCGCGTTCGCCTCGCGCTCGCCACCATCGTGCTGTACTTCGGCTGCAGCTTGGCGTGCTACAAGCTGGCCGGGCGGACGTTCGGCCCGGCGACGACCAACCTGATCCGCTTCGTCCTCGCCGCGGGCCTGCTCGTCGCCGTCGCGCGCAGGCACCTGCCGTCGGACTGGGCGGTGCGTCGGCGCCTGCTGCTCATCGGCATGTTCGGCATCGGCCTGATGGCGGTGCTGATGGGCATCGGCGTCGACGAGGGCTCGGCGATCATCGGCTCGGTCGTCGTCGGGCTCGAGCCCGTCGGCGTGGCCATTGCCGGCATGCTGCTCGCCGGTGACCGGTTGTCCGGGCGCACGCTCGCCGCCCTCATCCTTCAATACCCCTTTGTCGTCGGCAGCCTGGATGAGCTGCGCGAATGGAACGACTGGTCCTACCTCGGCGACGACGAGGTGCTGGTCGGCATTCTGCGCCGAGCGCGCTCGCTTAGTGA
>CAZMHG010000192.1:0-5938 GCA_964565975.1 uncultured Ilumatobacteraceae bacterium
CGTAGTGCTTCTCGCCGCCGATCGCGTTGCCGATGATCACCGCGACGTTGTCCGGGTCGACGTTCCATTCAGGCCAGCCGGCATCGACCAGTGCGGACCGTGCCGCGGAGATCGCCCAGCGCTGCCCGTCGTCCATCTGCTCGGCGACCTTCGGCGGCACCGGGAGCTTCCAGCGGACCGGATCCCACGGGAACTGGCGCACCCAGCCGCCGATGCGCGAGTAGGTCTTGTCGGGCGCGTCGTGGTCGGGGCTGTAGTACAACTCGGGGTCCCAGCGCTCGGTCGGGACGTCGGTGATGCAGTAGCGGCCGCCGGTGATGTTCGCCCAGAAGGCGTCGGCGTCGGGAGCCTCGGGCATGATCGCCCCGACGCCGACGATGGCGACGGGCGAGGTGGTGGCGGCGGGATCGGGGGGGGGGGGGGGGGGGGGGGGTCCCTCTGTGGGCCCCCCACCCGTTGCCCGGTTGGGGGGGGGGGGGGGGCCCGGACTCGTGGGAGTGGGCGGGCGGTCAGGCGGTGCGGGCGTAGAGCACGTCGGCGACGACGTCCATGTCGTTCACCAGTCCGGCCTGCGCGGTGCGGATCGCGTCGTGGGGGATCGTCGCCAGCAGCGGAGCGACGTCGGCGCTGCTCGGCTGCAACGAGCCGGCGACCCAGCGCACGCCCTCCTGGCCGACCTTGCTGGCGGCTTCGCGGGCGAAGACCCGGGACATCGCGAGCGCCGCGCCGTCGAAGCGTTCGGGGCTCGTCGGGTGGCGGGTGCCGGCCAGGGCGTTTGCCGCGCGGCGGGCCAGGGCCTCGGCGCACTCGGTGTACGTGATCAGCTCGCCGAGGCGGAACAGCACATGCTGGTTGCGGGTCAGGCGAGCCACGCGGCACGCCTCCAGGACAGCGGCCAACGCCTGCGCGGCGAGCGCCGCGGTGTCGGCGCCGGCGGTCGGCTGGGTGGCGTGCAGCTGGCCGAGGGCGGCGGCGCGGTCCTGGTAGTACCGGCCGGAGCTCTTGAGGTGCTGCTGCCAGCGGTCGCGGGCGATCGTCATCTCCATGATCTCCGAGGTGCCCTCGTAGATCGTCGTGATGCGCACGTCGCGCTTGATCTTTTCGACCACGTACTCGCGGGTGTACCCGTAGCCGCCGTGGGCCTGGATCGCCGCGTCGGCCGCGGCGTTTCCTGCCTCGGTGGCCATCAGCTTGCTGATCGCGCCCTCGGTGTTCATCGCCCCGTTGGCGCCCAGGCCGCGGTCGATCGCGTCTGCCGTCTCCTCCATGTACGACCGTGCCGCTTCGAGGCGCACGGCGTGGGGGACGATCAGCTTGTGGGTGTAGCCCTGCTTGGTGGCCAGCGGTGCGCCGCCCTGCTGGCGTTCCAGCGAGTAGGCGATCGCCCGGTCGAGCGCTTCCCACCCGCCGCCGAGGCCGAACGCGGCGACCATCAGCCGGGTGTAACCGAACACCTGCTGGGCCTGGACGAGGCCGGCGCCCTCGACGCCGCCGATCAGGTGATCGGCAGGGACCACCACGTCGTCGAGGAACAGCGCTGCCGTGTTCGACAGGCGGATGCCGTGCTTGTCCTCGGGATGGGCGCTGGTGAACCCGTCGACGCCCTTTTCGACGACGAACCACGACGGGCCCTCCGGCGTGCGCGCCAGGATCGTGTACATGTCGGCGATCGTCCCGTTGCTGATCCACTGCTTGCGCCCGTTGATCCGGTAGCCGGTGATCTCGCCGCCCTCCTCGATGCGCGTCGCGGTGGTCTTGAGCGCGCCGAGGTCGGAGCCGGCGTCGGGCTCGGTGGCGCCGTAGGCGAAGACCACGCCCTCGCCGGCGATCGCGCCGAGCCAGCGCTGCTTCTGCTCCTCGGTCGCGCCGACCAGGATCGGGTCGCTGCCGAGGAACGTGGCGAACACGGCCGTCGCCAGACCGATGTCGTGGCGGGCCATCACCTCGCAGACGCGGTAGCTGTCGAACGCGCCGCCGTCCATCCCGCCGTACGCCTCGGGGACGAAGATCAGCTGCACGCCGAGTTGTTCGGGGTCCGACATCGCCCGGACGGTGTCCTCTGGGCACACGTCTTCGTGGTCCAGTTGCAGCTGGCGTTCGGGTGTCAGCGCATGGCCGACGAACTCGCCGAGGGCCTCGAGCATCATTCCGAGCGTGTCGGTGTCCAGTCCGGCGCCCCCCACGTGACCTGTGTCGTTCATGTCGGTACTGACCCCTTGTCGTTTGTCGCGCTGGTGCGCTGGATGCTTCTGAGAGCTGGTTGTGCGTTCATTCACAAAGTACGCCGGGTCATCGCCAGGGGGTAAGGGCCTTGGTCCCGGGTCCGCGTCGGCAAAGGTCCGCGCTGCTAGTGTCGTACGCGTGTTCGTACGCCGGGACGCCCCGCTCACGGTGCTCGGCGTCGACCCAGGGCTCACCCGCTGCGGGTACGCCGTGGTCGAGTCGGTCGGTCAGCGGGCCTCGGCCGTGGCGCTGGGCGTGATCCGCACGCCGTCGACCGCGGCCTTGCCGCGGCGCCTGGCCGACCTGCAGGCCGAGCTCGCCGCCCTGATCCAGCAGTACGCCCCGCACGTGGTCGCCGTGGAGCAGGTGTTCTTCCAGGCCAACGTTCGCACGGCGATGTCGGTCGGCCAGGCCAGCGGGCTGGCGCTTGCCGCGGCGTGCGCCGCAGGGTGCGAGGTCGTCCAGTTCACACCCAACCAGGTCAAAGACACCATCGCCGGTTGGGGCGGGGCCGACAAGGCCCAGGTCCAGCGCATGGTCCAGGCCCGCCTCGGGCTGGCCGTTGCACCAAAGCCGGCCGACGCGGCCGACGCCGCTGCGCTGGCGCTCACGTATCTCAGCGCCGCGCCGATGCGGCGACGGCTGGCGGCGGTGGGGCAGTGATCGGGTCGCTTCGCGGCACCGTGCTGGAACGCCGTGAGGACGCCACGGTGCTGCTCGAGGTCGGCAACGTCGGCTACGTCGTCAGCGTCACGCCGCGCACGCTGGCCGAGCTCGAACCGGGCTCGGCGGCGTTCCTCTATACCCACCATCACATCCGCGAGGACGCGCAGACCCTGTTCGGGTTCCTCCGAAGCGACGAGCGGGTCGCCTTCCAGCAGCTCATCGCGACCCACGGCATCGGGCCGGCACTGGCGCTGGCGATCCTCGGCACGCACGCCCCGCTGGCGCTCGCCGACGTGGTCGCGACCAACGACCTCGCGGCACTGACCCTGGTCCCCGGTGTCGGCAAGAAGACCGCCGAGCGTCTGCTGGTCGAGCTGCGCGACAAGTTGAAGCTGCCCGCGCTCGGCCCGGTCGGCGCGTCCGGGCCGACCGGGCGCGGTGGCGCGGTCGTCGGTGACGTCCGCGAGGCACTCGCCGGGTTGGGCTACGCGCCCGACGAGGTGCGCGACGTGCTCCGCGAGCTGCCTGCGGCGACGGACGCCGCGACGCTGCTGCGCGACGCGCTCAAGGTGCTCGGAGCCAAGCGTGCGTGACGAGTTCCTCGAACCCGCGGCGACCGACGACCGCGAGGTCGCCGACGACGCCGGGCTGCGGCCGCGGCGGCTGTCCGACTTCGTCGGCCAGCGTGAGCTGAAAGAGCACCTCACCATCGTCCTCGAAGCGGCGCGCCGGCGCGGCCAGGCCGCCGATCACGTGCTGCTCGCCGGTCCGCCAGGGCTGGGCAAGACGAGCATGGCCGGGATCATCGCCGTCGAGATGGGCGTGCACCTGCACATCACCTCCGGCCCGGCGCTGGAACGCGCCGGTGACCTGGCGGCGATCCTCACCAAGCTGGACGAGGGCGACGTCCTATTCATCGACGAGATCCATCGCCTGTCCCGCGTGGTCGAAGAGATCCTCTACCCGGCGATGGAGGACTTCCAGCTCGACATCGTGGTCGGCAAGGGTCCCGCCGCGTCGTCCATCCGGCTCGCCCTGCCGCGCTTCACGCTCGTCGGCGCGACCACGCGCACGGGCATGATCACCGGCCCGCTGCGCGACCGGTTCGGCCTCGTCGCCCGGCTCGACTACTACGACGACGACGAGTTGGAACAGATCGTGCGCCGCGCCGCCGGCATCCTCGACGTGCACATCGAAGCCCGCGGCGCGTCCGAGATCGCCCGTCGCAGCCGGGGGACCCCACGCATCGCCAACCGCCTGCTGCGCCGGGTGCGCGACTTTGCCGAGGTCCGCGGCGACGGCACGATCGACGTCGGCACCGCCCAGCGCGGTCTGGCGACCTTCGGCGTCGACGAGCGTGGACTGGACAAGGTCGACCGGGCCATCCTCGGGGCGATCTGCCAGCAGTTCCACGGCGGTCCGGTGGGGCTGAGCACGCTGGCGATCAGTGTCGGCGAGCAGCCCGAGACGGTGGAGGAGATGTACGAGCCGTTCCTCATCCAGCAAGGTCTCCTTGCTCGCACGCCCCGCGGCCGTGTCGCGATGCCCGCCGCCTACGCGCATCTCGGGCTGGCCGTGCCGACCCCTGGCCAGGCCCAACCCGGCTTGTTCGACTAGCCCGGGCCCGCCGGGTGCGGCCGGCCCGCCACCGCCGGCTTGCCGCGGCTGACGCTCAGCGGTTGGCGGCGAGGAAGGCCATCGTCTTGGGCCATGCGGCCGACGCGGCCGACTCGTTCCAGAACATCGGGGCGTGATGGTTGTCGAACGCATGGCCGGCGTCCTCGACGTTGACCACGAAGCCGGCGCGTCCGGCGATCGCCGCGCCGACACGGTCGATCCCCTCGTTGGGGATGTACGCGTCGGCGTTGCCGAAGTGGAACAGGGTCGGGCAGTGGACCTTGTCGATCAGGTCGAGCATGTCCGGCACGCCCGAGCCGTAGTAGCTGACACAGCACGCTGGGTCGCTGTTCGCCGCGGTCGCCCAGGCGAGCGTGCCGCCCAGGCAGAACCCGAGCACGGCCGGCATCGTGCTGCGCCCGCTGAGCGTGTGCAGGTGGTGCAGCGCGTCCACCAGGTCGCCGACGGCGAGCTGCGGGTCGAGCTGGCTGGCCACGCCGATCGATTCGCCGACGCCGGCTTCGGTGTGCGCACCGATCCAGCCGGGGTGAACTCGCCAGAACACGTCCGGCGCAGCGGCCACGTAGCCGGCGTCGGCCAGGCGCTGGCACACGTCACGGATGTACGGGCCGACCCCGAAGATCTCTTGGATGACCAGTACCGAACCACCCGGCCGACCGCCGGGATCCCAGACGAACAGGTCCATGTCGCCGCCGTCGCACGCAACGTGCTCGACGTGTGGTGTTGGCATCGCAGGATTGTGACACGTCCCGTCTCGGTGCGAAACCATGACGTCCGGCCGTCGTGCCGGGCCGCCCGTAGCCTTGCGGTGTGCATCTGGAGGAGTTCGACTACGAGTTGCCCGATGCGCAGATCGCCCAGACACCCGTCGAACCGCGCGACGCCGCACGCCTGCTCGTCGATCGCGGGAGCGCGCCGCCCGAGCATCGCCACGTCGCCGACCTGGACACGCTGCTGCGCCCGGGCGACCTCCTCGTGGTCAACGACACGCGCGTCATCCCGGCACGGCTTCGGCTTCGCCGCGAGACGAACGGCGCGGCCGAGGTACTGCTCCTCGAACCGTGCGAGGCCGACGACCGCGTCTGGGAGGCGATGCTCCGCCCGGCGCGCAAACTGCGTGCCGGCGAGCGCCTGTTCACCACCGCCGGCGAGGCCGTCGTCGAGGTCGGCCGGCGCACGGCCGCGGGCGACACGCACCTGGTCACCGTCCTGGGTGACGAGGCGCCGCTGGCCACGTTGGCCCGGCTTGGTGACGTGCCGCTGCCGCCGTACATCACCGCGCCCCTCGGCGAGCCGGAGCGGTACCAGACGGTGTACGCGCAACGCCCGGCCTCGAGCGCCGCACCGACGGCGGGGCTGCACCTCACCCCGGCGCTGCTCGGTCGGCTCGCCGACCTCGGCGTCGGCATGG
>CAZMHG010000193.1:0-5913 GCA_964565975.1 uncultured Ilumatobacteraceae bacterium
CGACCACCACGACCCGCCCGGCAACGACCACGACCCGGCGGCCGACCACCACGACCCGCCCGGCAACGACCACGACCCGGCGGCCGACCACCACGACACGACCCGCACCCACCACCACCCGGCTCGGCAGCAACACCACCCGCCGGCCGACCACCACGACCTCCCGGCCGAGCACCACGACCACGCGTGCGTAGCGACCGCATCGGCGCGGCCCCGTCACCCTCCCCCCACACGACGACCAAGGACACCCCGCACCGATGGCCAACCCACCCTCCAGCCAAGCCTCGGACATCGAGCGCTTCCGTGACGGCTTCGTCCGTCTGGCGGACAACATCGCGACGCGGATCCAGGGCAAGACCGATCAGATCAGCTACGCCCTGATCGCCTTGCTGTCCGAGGGCCATCTGCTGCTGGAGGACGTGCCGGGCACCGGCAAGACGAGCCTGGCCCGGTCGATCGCCGAGTCGATCACCGGTTCGTGGGGCCGGATCCAGTTCACCCCAGACCTGCTCCCGGCCGACATCACCGGCACGTCCGTGTACCGCCAACGAACCGGCGACTTCGAGTTCAAGGCCGGCCCGGTGTTCGCCAACGTGGTCATCGCCGACGAGATCAACCGGGCCTCGCCGAAGACCCAGTCGGCGATGCTCGAGGTGATGGAAGAGCACCAGGTCACCGCCGACGGCGTGGCCCATCACGTGCCCCGGCCGTTCGTCGTGGTCGCCACGCAGAACCCGATCGAGTCCGACACCGGGACCTACGACCTGCCCGAAGCCCAACTCGACCGGTTCTTGATGAAGATGGCGATGGGCTATCCGGACGCGGCTGCCGAGGCGGAGATCGCCGTCGCCCGGGCCAGCCGGCCGGACAAGCCGCTGTCCCCCGTGATCAGCCGCGACGACGTCCTGCGGATGATCAACGTCGCCGCCGGGGTCCACACCGATCCGCAGTTGGTGCACTACGTCGTGTCCCTCGTGCAGGCGACCCGCCAACACCCCGACGTCCGCCTCGGCGCCAGCCCACGCGGGTCGATCGGGCTGCTCCGGGCGGCGCAGACGCTCGCCGCGGCCGAGGGCCGCACGTACGTCATCGCCGACGACCCGAAGCGGCTGGCCCCGCCGATCCTGTCGCACCGGCTGATCCTCGCCCCCGACGCCCTGCTGCGCGGCGTCACCGCCGAGGCCGTGATCGACGACCTACTGACCACCGTGCCCGTACCGGGCGGACGGGCCGGCTGACCGGCGATGCACCTCACCCGGCTGGGCCGCGGCGCACTGATCGGCGGGCTGCTGGCGATCATCGGTGGCGCGGTGCTCGGGTTCCCGTCGCTGCTCGCGGTCGGGGCCGCATGCCTGGTGGCCGTCCTCGCCGGGCTGGCTGTCGTCGCCGAGCCGCCCCAACTGGTGGTCGGCCGGTTGGCCACGCCGCCGGAGGTGCCGCGGAGCGCGCCGGCGAGCATCGTCCTGCGGCTCAACTCGTCGTCCCTGCGGCGGCCGCGCCGGCTCACGGTGATCGAGCAGGTCGGCGGGCGCCACCGCATCGCCACCGTTCCACCGTTCGGTGCCGAGGGCCACGTGATCCAGTACCCGATCGACACGCGCCGCCGCGGGCTGATCATCGCCGGCCCGCTCGAAGCGACGCGCACCGACCCCTTCGGGCTGGTGCTCGCCCGGCGCTCGTACGGCGGGACGTGCTCGGTGCAGGTGCGGCCGCGGATCCACGAACTGCGCCGCCTGCCGTCCGGACGCCAGCGCGACCTGGAAGGTCCGACACGCGAACGGTCCGAGGGCAACGCCGCGTTCCACCAGATCCGCGAGTACCAGGACGGCGACGACCTGCGCCGGATCCATTGGCGGACCACGGCCCGGGCCGGCACCTTGATGGTCAAGCAGATGGTCGACACGACACGGCCCGAGTTGCTGATCCTGCTCGACAACCGCACCGTGGCCAACGACGAGTACGACTTCGAGGAGGCCGTCGAGGTCGCCGTGTCGCTGCTCCACGCGGCGATCAAGGACGGGTACCCCACCGCGCTGCAGTTCGCCGACGGGTCGGACACCTCCTTGCACGACCGCCGCGGCGTCACCCAGCTGGACCTGCTCACCGACGTCCGGCTGAGCACGCACGACGCGCTCGACGAGCTGCGGTCAGGGATGATCGCCCGTGGCCGCAGCCTGGCGATCATCACCGGCTCGCCGTCCGGGGAAGACCTGGTGACGATGGCCCTGGTGGCCAGCGGGTTCAGCCCGGCCGTGTTCGTCTCGGTCGTCGGCGAACGATCCCAGCCGCTGGTCGCGCCGCCCGGCATGCACGCCATCGGGTGTGCCACGGCGGCCGAGTTCGCCCGCAACTGGACGGGGTTCTGATGCTCGAGCTCCGCCGCGGCTCGCTGCGCGTCGTCCTCGGCCTGGCGATGTGCGCATCGGCGACGGCGCTGCTGTGGCGCGTGTTCGTACGCCACACGCTGGTGATCGGCGCAGCGGTCGGGCTGGCGGTCGGAGCGACGATCGGCGTGCTCGCCGCTGCCCGCCGCGTTCCGCTCGTGCTGCGCTGGATCGGCTGCATCGTGATGATCACGCTGACCGGGATGTTCGCGGCGCGGTCGTGGAAGGGACCGCTGCAACTCGGGCGGGCACTGTCGACCTTCCTCACCATCGGTGCACCTGCGGCCGGCGTCGGCGGGCTGGCGATCATCCCTGCGGCGGTGGCCCTGCCCGGCGCGGCGCTGGCGGTGTGGGGCGCCGTGCGCGACCGCGACGCGGTGACGCTAGGCGGGGCGATGACGGTGCTGGTCACCGCGTCGCTGTTGACCGTCGCCCACCCGCTGCCGATCCTGCCAGTGATCGTGTTCGTCGTCCTGCTGGTGACGTGGCTGGTGATCGCCCGCCCGCCGACGCTGCGCCTGCCCCCGCTGATGCCCGGCGACCCGCAGCACCGGCGACGCGAGTGGTCGACCGCGGCGTACGTGTCGGCGCTGACGATCAGCGTCGGCGCCCTCGGGCTGGTGCTGCCGCACGGCTCGACGTTCGACCTGCGCCACTTCGTCCACCCGCGCCAGGTGGAAGTGGTCGACGAGAACCCGCTTGCTCGCGCCGCACGCTTGCGCCGCGATCCGCCGGCGCGGGCCAAAGAGGTGGCCCTCAACGTGAAGGTCATCGGGCCAAGCCCCGGCCGGATGCGCGTCGCCGTGCTCGACACCTACACGCCCGAGGGCTGGCACCAATCGGCCAGCTTCTCCCAGACCGGCATGGCCCTGGCGGCCAACCCGGCGTTCCCCACCGCGCCGGCCGGTGCCACGGCCGACGTCACCGTGCGCCGCACCGCAGGCATCCGCTTCCTGCGCGGCATGCCGACCGCCGGGTTCCCGTACACCGTCCTGCGCCCCGACGAGGTCGCCTACGCCACCGACGCCGGCGTGCTGCTGGACAGGTTGTCGACCAGCGTCCGGTACCGCACCGTCGTGGCCAACACCGATCCGCCACGATCGGTCGACACGATCGCCGGCGGCACGTCGGGCGCGTTGAGCAGCTGCCCGGCGAGCAGCGTGCTGCAGGACGCGGCCGACGCGCTCGGAGCCGGCGTGACCTCGCCCGTCGAACGGCTGCGCCGGATCGAGTCGTGGCTGAAGTTGAAGCGGGTCTACAACCCCTCTGCCGCAGGAGGCCAGACGCTGGCCAGCATCGAGTCGTTCGTCGGCCTCGACCTGGCATTCGGCAACATGGAGACCTTCGTGACCACCTTCGCCCTGCTGGCACGGTGTAGCGGGGTACCGGTTCGGGTGGTCATCGGGTACCCCGCGCCGGCCGGCGACGCGACCACCGCGCTGCATGGCACGGATCTGGACGCATGGGTCGAAGCCCCACTTGCCGGGTACGGCTGGTACGCGATCGACGCGACCCCCACGCCTGCGGAGCAGCAACGCCAGGCCGAGTTGGCCCGCCAGTCGGTCCGGCCGATCAGCCCCGGTGCCGAACGCGCCCGGACGCCACCCCGACGCGTCGCACCACGCTCGCCGTTCGAGCTGCGTTCGAGCAGCAACCTGCTGTACATCGTCGGCGCGATCGTCCTCGCGCTGGCCACGCTGTGGACGCTGGGGATGCCCGGACTGATCCGCCGCCGGCGGCGCCGGCGCGTCGACCCGGCGGCGGCGACGCTTGGTGCATGGGACGAGGTGGTCGATTGGCTGGCCGATCAACGGGTCCCGCTCGACGCGTCGCGCACGCCGTCCGAGACGGTCGCCGTCGCCGCGGCACGGTTCCCCTCGTCGACCACGGCCCTGCTCGACCGCGGCGCCGAGCTGTCCGATCAGGCGCGTTACGACGCGGGCTCGGTGACCGCCGTCGATGCCCAGCAGGCGTGGGCCGCGGCAGCGGCCGTGCGCAAGAACGGCACCCGCCGCATCGCCCGGCGCCTCGTCCCGCTCCGCCACCCGCTGTCAACCTGGCGCCGGTGGCGGGCCGCACGCTGACCGCGCGGCGACTCCTGCCCGCACGCGCCGCCGCGTCGCTCAGCCGCCGCTGGTGACGAGCACGTCGCCGTCGTCGGGCAACGTGTCGTCGTCCAGATGGTCGAGGTACCCGTCGGGGAGGGCGACGCGGATCGGGCCGTTGGTATGACCGCGGCGGATCCGCTCGCCACCGGGCACCACCACCACCGTCGGGTCGAGCAGCGCCAGCAGGTCGTCGAGCTCGGCGAGTGACGACACCATCGCCAGGCGGCGACGGATCTCGCCGCCGACCGGGTACCCGGTGAGGTACCAGGCGGTGTGCTTGCGGAAGTCGCGCAGCGCGTGACCCTCGCCCATCAGCGCGGCCAGCTCGCGTGCGTGCTCGGCCATCACCAGCCGCACGGCGCCGATGTCCGGGGTGGGTGCCGGCACGCGTCCGGCGAGAGCGTCGATCAACTGGCCGAACAGCCACGGCCGGCCGAGGCAGCCACGGCCGATGACCACGCCGTCGCACCCCGTGTCGGCGATCATCCGCACGGCATCGGCGGCCTCCCAGATGTCGCCGTTGCCGAGCACCGGGATGCCGGCGATCGCGTGCTTCAGCTCGCCGATCGCCCGCCAGTCGGCGTCGCCGGCATAGTGCTGCTCGGCCGTGCGGGCGTGCAGGGCGATCGCCGTCACACCTTCGTCGGCGGCGATCCGTCCTGTGGACAGGTGCGTGGGCAGGTCGGCCCACAGGCCGATGCGGAACTTGGCCGTCACCGGGATGCCGTACGGTGCTGCGGCGCGCACGGCGGCGCGCAACACGGCACGCAGTACCTTCGGCTTGGCCGGGACCGCGGCACCGCCACCGCGGCGGGTGACCTTGGCCGCTGGGCAGCCAAAGTTGAGGTCGACATGGTCGACGCGCCCCTCGTCGCCCAGCCGGCGGATCGCTGCGTCGAGCATGTCCGGGTGCGTCGCGTACAACTGCAGGCTGCGCGGCGTCTCCCCGGGACCGAAGGTGACCATCCGCTCGGTCTTGGCATTGCCGTGAACCAGCGCAGTGGCCATGACCATCTCGTTGACGTACACCAGCCCGTCGCCGAACCGGCGGCAGACGCTGCGGAACGCGGCGTTGGTCACCCCTGCCATCGGCGCCAGCACGACGGGGGCGACTGGCTCGATCGGGCCGATCCGCAACGACGTGCCGGGCGTGGCCACGGCGCCGATCACTCGAAGTCCAGTCGCAGGTTGGGGTACGCACCGACGTCGAGGGGTGTCGGCCCGTCGCTGCGCAGCCGGTGGTAGCCGGCCGCGGCGATCATCGCCGCGTTGTCGGTGCACAGCGCCCGCGACGGCAGGAACACGCGGCGCCCGTCGACCTGGCAGGCGATGGCCAGGTCGGCACGCAACGCCGAGTTCGCCGCCACGCCACCGGCCAGCACCACGCCGGCGGCGTTCCTCGCTGCGGCGGCTCTCATCGT
>CAZMHG010000194.1:0-4839 GCA_964565975.1 uncultured Ilumatobacteraceae bacterium
GGTGCACAACCGCGAGATCACCGCCCTCGGCGGCGAACCGCTCGACGTCGACGAGATCGTCGAGCGGTTCAACGCGCTCGCGGCCCGCCTGGCGCCGCTGGTGACGGACACCGTGGAGTTGTTGCATGACGCCCTCGACCGCGACGAGTCGATCCTGCTCGAGGGCGCGCAGGCGACGTTCCTCGACCTCGACCACGGCACCTACCCATTCGTCACCTCGTCCAACCCGACGGCCGGTGGGGCCTGCGTCGGGTCGGGGATCGGCCCCCGGTACCTCGACCGGATCGTCGGCATCACCAAGGCGTACTGCACGCGTGTCGGCGGCGGCCCGTTCCCGACCGAGGCGTTGGACGAGTGGGGCGACCGGATGGTCGAGATCGGCCACGAGTTCGGCACCGTCACCGGCCGCCGCCGGCGCACCGGCTGGCTGGACCTGGTGATGCTGCGCAAGGCCGTCCGGCTGAACAGCCTCACCGAGTTGGCCCTGACCAAGCTCGACGTCCTGGACACGTTCCCCGAGATCCTGGTGTGCACCGAGTACGACGCGGCCGGCCGGCCCGTCTACGTCCACCTGCCCGGCTGGTTGTCCGACATCAGCGAGGTCCGCACGGTCGACGGGCTGCCGGGCCCGGCCCAGGCGCTGGTGCGTCTGGTGCAGGACGAGGTCGGCGTGCCGGTGCGGATCGTCGGCACCGGTCCGGCACGCGATGCCGTGGTCCAGTGGGTCTGACCGCGGCGATGGAGGCCGGCGCATGATCCCCCGCTACACCCTGGCGGAGATGGCCGACGTGTTCTCCGACGAGGCACGCTTCGGCAGGTACCTGGAGATCGAGCTGCTCGCCACCGAGGCACACGCCGCGCTGGGTGTCGTACCTGCCGCCGACGCGGCGGCGTGCCGCGAGCGCGCGCCGCAAGCCGATGCCGGCTTCGTCGAAGCGGTGGCCGAACGCGAGCGGATCACCGACCACGACGTCGCCGCGTTCGTCGACGTCGTCCAAGCGGCGATCGGCCAGCCGGCCGGCGCGTGGATCCATTACGGCCTGACGAGCAGCGACGTCGTCGACACCGCGTGGTGCTGGATGATGCGCGATGCGTGCGACCTGATCATCGACGCCGTGCAGGCGCTGCGCTCGGCGCTGGTGGCGATGGCCCGCCACCACCGGGACACCGTGATGATCGGCCGGACCCACGGGATGCATGCCGAGCCGACGACGTTCGGCGCCAAGGTCGCGCTGTGGGCGTTGCAGGTCGAGCGCGACCTGGTCCGCCTGCGCGCCGCGCGGGCAATCGTGTCGGTGTGCAAGCTGTCCGGCGCGGTGGGCACATACTCCAACATCGACCCGTCCGTCGAGGCGTACGTCGGTGATGCACTCGGTCTGCAACCCGTGCCGGCGACGCAGGTCATCGCCCGCGATCGGCACGCCGAGTTCCTGTGGGCCTGCGCCACGGTGGGCACGACGTGCGAGCTGATCGCCGTGGAGCTGCGGCACCTGCAGCGGACCGAGGTCAGCGAGGTGCAGGAGGGCTTCAAGCCGGGCCAGAAGGGGTCCTCGGCGATGCCGCACAAGCGCAACCCGATCAGCGCCGAGACGATCAGCGGGCTGTCCCGGGTGCTGCGCGGTAACCTGCAGGCCGGCCTGCAGAACGTCGCCCTGTGGCACGAGCGGGACATCTCGCACAGCTCCGCCGAGCGGGTCGTGCTTCCCGACTCGGCCATGCTCGCGTACTACGTCAGCCGCCGGCTGGCCCGCCTGATCGGAGGGCTGCAGGTCTTCCCCGAACGGATGCGCGAGAACCTCGACGCCAGCTACGGGCTGGTGTTCAGCCAGCCGGTGTTGCTCGGGCTGGTGCAGGCCGGACTGAGCCGCGACGACGCGTACCGCATCGTCCAGGAGGGGGCGGCGACGGCGTGGCGCGAGCGACGCCCATTCCGCGAGGTGTTGGAGGCCGACGCACGGGTCACCGTGCCGTCAGCCGTGCTGGACGAAGCGTTCGACCTGGCCCGGGCCACGGCGTACGCGGCACGGGCGGTCGACCAACTCGACGACTGACCGGCCCCGGACCGGAGCCGGTGGCGTGCCCGGCGCCTACGCGCCGCGGCCGATGCCGGCGGCCTTGAGCGTGACGGCGCTGACGCCTACCGAGCGCCAGGCCGAGTAGGTGATGTCGTTGCGCTCGCCGTAGGCCTTGGCGACCTTGACGAACTCGGCCTCGACCGCGCCGAGGTCGACCGGTGCGCCGAAGCTGTTCAGTTCGGCTTCCAGGCGCTCGCGCCGGCTGAGCAGCTGCAAGGTGTCCATCGGGTCGGCGGCGCCGAGCGAGCTGTCGATCTCGGCGAGCTGCTTGCGCACGGAGTCGGGCGTGCGCTTGCGGCCACGCTTTGGCTTGTGCTCGACAAGTGCGTTGAGATAGTCGCGCACCGCCTTGCTCTGGACACGGCCCACTTGCATCGCAGCCTTGTGCTCGGGGGTAACTTCTTTGGGTCCACGCTTTGCCATGACGGGAGAGTCTAGATTCATGTGCCCGGTTGCGCCACTCCTACGTTATTCCTGAGATGACCGACGGATTGTTTCAGCTCGAGGTGCACGGCGCCGACACGTTTGTCGGTACGGGTCCGCAGTACCCGTGGGGTGGGTTGTACGGCGGTCAGATCGTCGCCCAGGCGTTACGCGCCGCGGCGATGACCGTCGACCCTGCATTCGTCGCCCATTCGTTGCGCGCCTACTTCATCCGCCGTGGCGATCACGACGAGCCGATCCGCTTCGAGGTGGATCGAATCCGCAACGGCCGCAGCTTCCTGACGCGCCGAGTGGTTGCCCGCCAGGCAATCGGGGCGATCCTCAACCTGGAGGCGTCGTTTCAGGTCCCCGAGGCCTCCGTGGACCTGACCACCGTCCCGATGCAGCACGGCCTGCCGCTGCCCGACGACCTGGACGACAGCTCGTGGTCGCCCACCTTCGCCCGGCGGATGATCCCGCGCAGCGTCACCAGCCTGGACCTTCGCCCGGGTGCCGGGCGGGTCGCAGCGTGGATGAAGCACACGCCTGCCGGTGGCCAACCGCTGGGTGACGACACCCTGATGCACCGCTGCTGGTTGGCCTTCATCTCCGACGACCTGCCCACCGATGCCGTCGCATTCGCACTATCGCCCGAGGGTCAGGAACGGTGGGACTTCGGGTACGCGGCGAGCCTTGATCATTCCATCTGGTTCCACCGGGCGCCACGAAGCGATCACTGGCACTTGCACGATTTCACGTGCTTCGGGATGGCATCTGGGCGCGGACTGGCGGTCGGGCAGATCTACACGATCGACGGCACGCACGTCGCCACCGTCGCCCAGGAGGTGCTGATGCGGGACCGACGCGACTCGTGATCTGGACCAGATGGCGGTGTCGCCGGTTGGTCGGTGACGCGCTGGTTCCAACGGCAGAATGAGCCGGATGCCTGCTGCTTCACCGGCCCACATGTCACTCGCCGCCCGGGTCAACGCCGTCGCCCGGCTGACCGGCACGTTCACCCTGCGCAGCGGCCGGACGGCCACCGAGTACTTCGACAAGTACCGGTTCGAGGCCGACCCGGCATTGCTCGCCGAGATCGCCGCGGCGATGGAACCGCTCGTCCCGCCGGGCACCGAGGTGCTCGCCGGGCTCGAGCTCGGCGGCGTCCCGATCGCCACCGCGTTGTCCCTGCGGACCGGCCTTCCGGCGGCCTTCGTGCGCAAGCAGGCCAAGACCTACGGCACCGCGCAGCTGGCCGAGGGCACCGACGTTGCCGGCCGGCAGGTGCTGGTGATCGAAGATGTGATCACCACGGGCGGTCAGGTGGTCATCTCGACCGGCGACCTACGTGCGCTGGGCGCCCGCGTGGACCACGTGCTGTGCGCCATCGACCGCAGCGACGACCACGGGGCGACCCTTGCCGAGCACGGCCTCACGATGCACGCCGTGCTGACCAAGGCCGACCTCGACGCCGCCGAAGCCGCCGGCTGACAGCCCGGCGGGCGAGCGCTGCCGGAGACGGGCCCGGCGGGTTACGTCACGGACGATCTGGCACGCCCGGGTACAGCACTCCCGGATTGAGCAGGCCGAGGGGGTCGAGGGCCGACTTGATCGCCTGCAGTGCTGCGGTCGCGACCTCGCCGCGTGCACGCGCCAGCCAGTGGGCTTTGGCCCGGCCGATGCCGTGCTCGGCGCTGATCGTGCCGTGGTGATCGATCACCCATTGGAGGACGCGCTCGGTGATCGCCGGCGCGGCGTCGCCGGACCCGACGACGTTGAGGTGGAGGTTTCCTTCGGCCAGGTGGCCGAACGCGTAGAGACGCGCGTCCGGCGCGAGCGTTGCAACGGTGTCGCCGGCCTCGCCGACGACCGCGTCGAGGTGCTCCACGGGCACGGCGACGTCCAGCTTCAACGGCACGCCGACGCGGTTGATCGCCATCGTCACGTGGTCACGGATGGCCGCCAGGTGCCGGCGCTGCTGCGTGGCAGCGATCACGCCGGCCGTCAACACGCCACCGAGCGTGTCCTGACTGCCGAGCTCGCCGACCAGGGTGACCAGGTCGTCGGTCGGGTCAGCGGTGGCCGCGCACTCGACCAGCACGGCGACGCCGCTCGCTGCCGGCACGGGAGGGCGCAGGGCGAACTCGGCCTCGACCACGGCGACTGCCTCGGGCAGCACGATCTCGACGGCGTCCAACGACGGCAGCGTGCGGAGCCGGGGGAGCAGCCGCACTGCATCACCGACCGTCGGGACCACCAGCCATGCCGCGGCCACCTGTTGGTACAACGGCACCAGGCGCAGGCGCCGGCCGATCTGGCGCCGCATGGCGGCGGCGAAGTC
>CAZMHG010000194.1:4849-5876 GCA_964565975.1 uncultured Ilumatobacteraceae bacterium
GGCCAGCGTGCCCTCCGTGCCGGTGAGCAGGCTCGGCAGGTGCGGTCCGAGGGTCGCCTTGGGGAGCCCGCCCAGGTCGCACAGCACGCTGCCGTCGGCAAACACGGCCTCGATGCCCATCACCTGCTGGCGCATCGTCCCGAAGCGCACGACCCGCGATCCGCCCGCGTTGGTCGCCACCGCGCCGCCCACGGTGGCCGAGTCACGGGCACCCCAGTCGACCCCGAAGTCCAGACCGGCCTGATGGGCATGCGCTTGCAGATCGGCGATGGTCACGCCGGCGGCGGCGGTGACCTGTGACGCGGCGACGTCGACGGGGCCGACCTGGGTCAGCCGCCGGGTGCTCAGCACCACGGGCGCCGGGCCGGTCGCCGCGGGCACGGCACCGCCGACGAGCCCGGTGTTGCCGCCCTGGGTGACGATCGCGACGCCGGCGTCGGCGCAGGCGCGCACCACCAGCGCGACCTGTGCGGTGTCGGCCGGGCGAACCACGCAGCGCGCCGCACCGCGCCAGCGACCGGTCCAGTCGACCTCGTACCCGGCGCGCACATCGGGGTCGACCAGCACGTGATCGCCGCCGACGATCGCGGCCAGGTGGCGCACCAGTGGATCGGTCGTCGCGTCGTTGTGTTGCACCGCACGCTCGACGCTGTCGCGTTCCACCGCAACCTCAACCGACGACGGTGCAGCCGTCCGGCAGTTCGGCGAGCAGCGCGTCGCTCACCCAGCAGCGCGTCAGGTGCAGCGTGGAGCGGATGCGGACGATTCGCTTGGGCTCCTCGAAGCCGCGCCCGCACATGCACATCGCCGCCTTGATGCAGTCCTCCTCGGTCGGCAGGACCATCGGCATCCGGCTGCGGCGCAGGCCAGCCGGCCCGGCCGTGAAGCAGTTGACGTACGTCTTGTTGAAGTCCAGTTGGGCGGCGAGCGACGCGGGGATGAAGTCGGCGAACCCGATCCCCAGCGCGTTGCCGGCGCTGACAGGCGTCAGGTCGAGCAGGACGATGTTGCCGACCCGCGGGTGCTC
>CAZMHG010000195.1:0-231 GCA_964565975.1 uncultured Ilumatobacteraceae bacterium
CAGGGCTCCATCAGGCTGGCGTGGAACCGGTAGAAGGCGCGCTTGGTGGCGTCCATCGTGTCGTGGTTCTCCCACGCCTCCGGGATCATCATCAACACCGCGTGGGGCAGGCTGCGCCCGGCGAGGTGCAACAGCTCGAGGACCTCGTCGAACGTGGCCGAGTCGCTGGCCCCGTCGGAACAGATCGGGAAGGCCCGGTCGAGCCCGGGGATCAGGTCGCTGTCGAGCAGC
>CAZMHG010000195.1:241-5823 GCA_964565975.1 uncultured Ilumatobacteraceae bacterium
CGCGGGTCCGCATCCAGTTGCGGTTGCCCTGCACCGTGTTGATCTCGCCGTTGTGCGCCACGTAGCGGTACGGGTGCGACAACGGCCAGGACGGAAAGGTGTTGGTGCTGAACCGGCTGTGCACCAGCGCCAGGGCGCTGATCACCCGCTCGTCGAGGAGGTCGGGGAAGAACTCGGCCAGCTGCGGCGTGGTGAACATGCCCTTGTACACGATGGTCCGTGCCCCGAGTGACGGGAAGTACGTCCGCAGATCGTCGACCAGTTCGTGCTCGATGCGCTTGCGGGCGACGTAGATCCGCCGATCGAGGTCGATCCCGGCAGCGCCGCCCGGATCGCTGACGAACAGCTGACGCACGGTCGGCATCACCGAGCGCGAGGTCGCCCCGAGGCAGTCCGGGTTGGTCGGCACGCCACGCCAACCGAGCAGGTGCAAGCCCTCCTCGGCGAGGATGCCCTCGATCACTTCCGCCGCCTTGTCGGCGTGGGTCGCGTCGGTGGGCAGGAACGCCAGCCCGACGGCGTAGGAGCCGGTGGGGGGCAGCTCGAACGGGCACGCGGCGCGCAGGAACTCGTCGGGTACCTGGATCAGGATCCCGGCGCCGTCACCGGTGTCGGCCTCGGCGCCGGTTGCGCCACGATGCTCCAGGTTGCACAGCGCGCCGATGCCATGGGCGACGATCTGTCGGCTGCGCCGCCCGTGCATGTCGGCGACGAAGGAGACCCCGCAGCCGTCGTGCTCGAAGCGCGGGTCGTACAGACCGTAGGGCGCGGGAAGATCCGCGTTGACGAAGGATTGCATCGTTGGGCTCCACTCCAGGGAAGGTCTCTGGGGTGCCCGGGACGACGCTGGCCCGAACGGAACCCACCCTACCGGCCGGTATGCGCCCGGCCAAGTACTCCCGGCTGCCCAGCCCGGTGCGGCCAGCACCACCCGGGGCAGTGGCGCCGTACCGTTGGCGCGGTGGACGTGACGATCGCCCGGGACCGCGACCGCTACGCGATCGCCGTCCCCGGCGCGCCCGTCGAGCACGTCACCGGCGCCGCGGCGGCGGCACGGCGCGTCGCCGCACTGGAGCGCGAGCTGCGGCCGCGCTGGGTCTGGGCGGACACCCGCACGATGTACCAGGCGTTGCTCGCCGAGAACGTCGCCGTCGAGCGGGCCACCGATCTGCGCCTGTGCCATCGCATCCTGCGCCACGCCCGAGCCACGGCGACGAGCGCACTCGCCCTCGCCGCCAGCGACGCATGGGACCTGGCACCGGAGATCGACGAGGACCGCACCCCGACCTTGCTGGACGCGCTCGATGTCGAGCGCGAACCGTCGCTCGACGACTGCGTGGCCGAGGCCGCTCGCCAGCACGCCGCGCTGCAGACCGCCGACAGGCCGGCGATGGTCCAGCTCCTGCTGCGCGCCGAATCCGCAGGAGCGCTGATCGCCGCCGAGATCCGCCATACCGGGCTGCCGTGGAGCGCCGAGGTTCACCAGCGTCAGCTGCTCGACGCGCTCGGGCCGCGGCCACGCGCCGGACAGCGGCCGGCGGCCCTCGCGCGCCTTGCCGAGCAGATCCGCGACCTCCTCGACACCGCCGACCTGAACCCCGACTCGCAACCGGAGCTGCTGCGCGCCCTTCGCCGAGCGGGCGTCGACGCGACCTCGACGCGCCGCTGGGAGGTCCGCGACATCGACCACCCGGTCGTTACGCCGTTGTTGGAGTACAAGCGACTGTCCCGGTTGCACACCGCCAACGGCTGGACCTGGCTGGACACCTGGGTGCGCAACGGCCGCTTCCACCCGGACTACGTTCCCGGCGGCGTCGTCACCGGGAGGTGGGCCACTCGCGGCAGCGGTGCGCTGCAACTACCCAAGGCGTTGCGCAGCGCGATCGTCGCCGACCCCGGCCACCGCCTGGTCGTCGCCGACGTCGCCCAGCTCGAGCCACGGATGCTGGCGGCGATGTCGGGCGACCCGGCGATGCTCGCCGCGTGCGGGCTGGGCGATCTGTACCAGGGCTTCGTCGACCGCGGCGTCGTCGCCACCCGCCAACAGGCCAAGATCGGGATGCTCGCGGCGATGTACGGCGGGACCACCGGTGATGCCGCCGAGTTGCTGCCACGCCTGCGCCGGGCCTTCCCGGTGGCCCTCGACTACGTGGATGCCGCGGCCGCGGCCGGCGAACGCTTCGAGCGGGTCACCACATGGCTGGGGCGGACGTCGCCGCCTCCCGGCGACCGTTGGATCGACGCCCAGCAACGGGCCTACGCGGACGACGCCGACGAGCACGACCAGCGGCGGGCCACCGCACAGTCACGCGGCTGGGGCCGGTTCACGCGCAACTTCGTCGTCCAGGGCACCGCCGCCGAGTGGGCACTGTGCTGGCTGGCCTCGCTGCGGCGCCGGCTCCGGGCGATGGGCGATCGGCCGCCCGAGCTCGTCTACTTCCTGCACGACGAGGTCATCGTCCACGCGCCCGCTGCCCGTGCCGCTGCGACGGTCGCCGCACTGGCCGATGCCGCCACGGAGGCCCGGCAGTTGCTGTTCGGCGCGACCGACTTCGAGGTCCCGTTGAGCGTCGACGTCGTCGACGACTACGGGCAGGCCGTCTGAGACGGCTGCGTTCAGCCGCCGAGCTCGCCGGCCAGGTAGTGACGGCGGCACAGCAGCTCGTATCGCACCACGTCGCCGAACAGCGGCTGGTCGGTCGACTCGCCGGTGTCGCCGATCACGACGGTCTCGCCCTCGTAGGTCACCGCGCCGTTGACCACGCGGGCGTTGTGCGTTGCTCGTGCCCCGCACCAGCAGCGCGCCTCGACCTGCAGGGCGACGCGCTCGTCGGCGATCTCCAGCAGGCGTCGGGTCCCGTCGAACAACAGTCCGCGGAAGTCGGTGATCAGGCCGAACGCGTACACGTCGACCCCCAACTCGTCGACCACCTTGGCGAGCTGGTCGCACTGCTCGGCGCTGTAGAACTGGGCCTCGTCGCACACGACGTAGTGGACCGGCCAGCGTTCGACGGCCAGCCGGTAGATGTCCAGCCGTGGGGTGACCTCGATCGCGTCCGCGGCGACACCGAGGCGGCTGGTGACCTGACCGCCCTCGCGGTCGAGCTTGGTCAGCAGCAGCCCGAAGAGTTGGCGGGAGGCCAGGTTGTGGTGGATCTGCAGGGCGACGGTGCTCTTCCCCGAGCCCATCGTGCCGAAGCTGAACCGCAAGGTGGCCATGTCGCCGCACGACGCTATCGCTCGTGCCGTCGACGCGGCCGAAGACCACGCGGTTGGACGACCCGACCGCAGGTCGTCACGTCAGCCGGCGATCAGCGATTCTCCGGCTGCACGATCGGCGGCGATCTGGCGGCGCATCGTCTCGACCGTGGTGTCGCGCATCCGCCCAGCGGTCCTGGCGTAGGCGGTGGGGTGCAACGCGGCCAACTCGGCGGCACGGCGCATCGTCGCCGCCTCGAGGTCTGCCGCGTCGACGACGTCGTCCAGATAGCCGGCTGCCACGGCACCGTGGGCGCCGGTGACCTCGGCCGTGACGACCGCGCGTTGCAGTGCTGCGCGGTTGAGCCGCGCCTCGGCAATCGTGCACACCCAGCGCGGCATGACCAGTCCGATGGCGACCTCGTTCAGGCCGATCTTGCAGTCGACGTCGGCACCGATGCGGATGTCGCTGCCGAGCAGCAGCAGCGCACCGGCCGCCAGCGCGTGGCCGGTGCACCCGGCGATCACCGGAACGGGGCTGGCGTACAGCTCGGTCACCAGCTCGCCACCGTCGCTGACCAGGCCGACCACGGCGGCGACGTCGCCACCACGCATCACGGTCAGGTCGAACCCCGCGGAAAACCGGCCAGGGCGCCCGATGATCGCCAGCGCGCCGACGTCGTCGGCGGTTGCCCGGTCGAGCGCAGCGCGGATCTCGCCGATCATCGCGGTGGTCAGGGCGTTGACCTTGCCGTCGTCGATCCGCAGGACGAGCACGCGGTCGACGATCTCGGTTGAGACGGCGCTCATCGAGGTCAGCCGTTGAGCTGGTCGTAGCGCTTGAAGTACGCCCGGGCGTGCTTGAGCAGTTCGCCCGGGGTCGGGTGATCCATCGTCTCGACGCCCACGATGCGCGCCGCGTCCTTCGGGTGCTTGGCTTCGAGGTACTTCTTCAGCTCGCCTTTCGACGCACCCGGGCCGACCAGCAGCACCAAGCCGGCAGAGCCCAACTGGTGGACGATGGCGTCGAAGAACTCGTGATCGTGGGCGTCGTGCCCGGGGCCCTTCTTGTTGTGCACGTGCCGCGGCGCGTGCTCGTTGACGATCGCATGGGCATGCTGTTCGTCGAACGTGAAGTCGATGACCTTCGCCTCGCGATGATCCATCCAAACGACGGCGTGCTGGTAGCTCATGCCCGGAGCCTACGTTCGGCCTGCAGAACGGTCGAATCCGCTTCGGCCCCCGCCGAGCCACAGCTGGGCGTCCCCAAGATTGGGTGTATCAACCGCCACGCTGGCCGCTCTGTTGATGGTACTCCCCCAAGTGGTCGGCCGGCTGATGGTGCGTGGGGTGCCTCAGCCGGCCACCCTCGGGAGCGCCGCCCGCCCGGTCAGGCGAGCGTCGATCGCAGCGAGGCGTCCAGGATCCGGGCCAAGCGCAGCGAGTGCGCCGGCGCGAACAGCGGTTCGGCCTCGCCGCGCACCACCTGGGCGAACTGGTCGACCATGCCGCGGTACCCGTTGGTGTCGGTCAGCTGGTGCGTGTGGTCGACACCGTCCACGTCGGTGACGACGATCGAGGTCGACTCGTCGCCGCCGGACGGGAAGTACGGCGCGGGGAACGTCATCAGCCCGGCCGTCCCGGTGATGTCGAGCGCGGTGCGGAACGGCGCGTCGAAGGAGACCTCGTACGAGCTGACGAAACCTTCGCCCCAGTCGACGAACCCGGAGACGGTGGTGTCGACGCCCACCGCGTTGCGAACGGCGCGGGCCTGGACAGCCACCGGCTCGCGATCGGCGAGCAGCAGCGCCGGGCCGATGCAGTAGATGCCGACGTCGAGGAGCACGCCGCCGCCACGCTCGTCGGCGCGGTGATCGCCCGGGTCACCGAGCTGGTAGGTGAACGTCGCCCGCAGAAAGCGCGGCGTGCCGATGGCGCCGTCGGCGACGAGCGCGCACGCCCGGCGGGATCGCTCGTGGTGCGGCCACATGTACGCCTCGATCAGGTGACGATCGGCCGCTGCCGCCGCGCCGAAGGCGCGCTCGGTCTCGGACAAGGTGAGACCGATCGGCTTCTCGCACAGCACGTGCTTGCCTGCGGCGACCGCCCGTTCGATCCACGGCACGTGGAGGTGATTGGGCAGCGGGATGTACACCGCGTCCACGTCGGCGCGCTCGACCAGGTCGGCATAGGCACCGTCACCACCGACGGCCCGGCTGGCCTCGGCGACCACCTCGTGCAACGGCGAGGCGTCGAGGACCGGCTTCAGTGCGCCGTGGTAGATCCGCGACGTGGCACCGAGGATCCCCCAGCGCAGCGGTGCCGGCATCTCAGCTGCAACCGCTGGTGTTGCCGCAGCTCGGGCAGGCGTGGCACGACCCGGC
>CAZMHG010000196.1:0-5801 GCA_964565975.1 uncultured Ilumatobacteraceae bacterium
CGGCGAGATCCAGCTCGTCGAGATTGCGCGCCAGCGCGGCGAGCGCCGCCGGGTCACGCTCGACGAACACCGCACGGGCCGCGCCGCGCGAGATCGCCTCGATGCCCAGCGCCCCTGACCCGGCGAACAGATCGACCACCGCGGCGTCCTCGAGCAGTCCTGCGGCGTCGAGGGAGTTGAACACCGCCTGGCGGACCTTGTCGGTCGTCGGCCGGGTCGCCAGCCCTGGCGGCGCATGCAACCGGCGCCCACCGAACTCGCCCGCAATCACACGCATCCGCTGCAGACTAGGACCGTGACCCGTCCGGAGCCGACGATCCCGTGCGTGGAGTGCGGTGGCACGTGCCACCTGCTGACCTACGAACCCGACGACGGTTGGGGCGAGGGCGAGATCATCGCCTACCGCTGCGCCGACTGCCGCGAACGCTTCGACCTGTACCTCGACGAGCAGTCCCCCGACCAGGACGCCTGAACGTCCCGGGCGGCGAGCCGCCAGTCCGCGGCGAGCCGCCAGTAGCTGACGAACGTTAAGTTCTTGAAGAGGAACTCCTCGTCGGCGGCGGAGAACAACAGGCGGACCTCGCCCAACAGCACGGGGTGGCGGGCGAGGCGAGGATCCGGGTCGACGATCTGGAACGCCGCCTCGCGGGCGAGGGCAACCAGTTCGCGGTCGCGGCGGAGTGACGCCAGGCGCAGGTCGCTGCGGCCCTTCTGGTGCGTGTCCATGATCGTGCCCTCACCGCGCAGGTCGAGGTCCACCTCGGCAAGCTCGAACCCGTCGGTCGAGTCGACCAGCGCCTGCACCCGCGGGTTGACACCCTCCTGCTGGCCGGTGACCAGCCAGCACGTCGACGAGTGCGTGCCGCGGCCGACGCGGCCGCGCAGCTGGTGCAGTTGGGCGATGCCGAAGCGGTCGGCGTCGAGCACCACCATCACGGTGGCGTTGGGCACGTCCACGCCGACCTCGATCACGGTCGTGGCCACCAGCACCTCCAGCGCGCCGGCACGGAACTGCTCCATCACCGCTTCCTTGTCGCCCGGCGCCATCCGTCCGTGCAGCAGCCCGAGACGCAGCCCACGCAGTTCGTCAGCCTGCAAGCGCTCGAAGGTCTCCGCCGCGCTGGCGACTTCGAGCTTCTCGCTCTCCTCGATCAACGGGCACACGACGTATGCCTGACGGCCGGCGGCGACCTCGTGGCGCACCGTCGCCCATGCCTGCTGTTCCAGGAGCGGGCCGTTGGCCCAGCGCGTCACGATCGGTGTGCGCCCCGGCGGCAGCTCGTCGAGCACGGTGACGTCGAGGTCGCCGTACACGGTCATCGCCGCGGTGCGCGGGATCGGGGTCGCCGTCATCACCAACACGTCCGGCACCGCCTCGTCGTTCCCCTTCGTGCGCAGGGCGGCGCGCTGCTCGACACCGAAACGGTGCTGCTCGTCGACCACGACCACACCGAGTGCGTGGAACGCGACGCCCTCCTGGATCAGCGCATGGGTGCCTACGACGATGTCCACCGTTCCGTCGGCCAGCCCGGCGAGGACGTCGCGCCGCTCGCCTGCTCCGAGGCGGCTGGCCAGCAGCTCCACCCGCAGCGGCCGTTCGGCGAACAGGCTGCCCGGATCGGGGACGGTGATGCCGTCCAGCAGGCGGCGGATCCCGGCGGCGTGCTGCTCGGCGAGCACCTCGGTGGGCGCCATCAGCGCGGCCTGGTAGCCGCCGTCGACCGCGACGAGCATCGCGCTGACGGCGACCAGGGTCTTGCCGGAGCCGACGTCGCCCTGCAGCAGGCGGTGCATCGGGTGCGGCCCGGCCAGGTCGGCCTCGATCTGGTCGATCGCCCGGCGCTGGGCGCCGGTCAGCTCGTACGCCAGCGCGGCGCGCAGCCGGGCCGGCAGCTGGCCCCCCACGCGGTGCGCGATCGCCTTCGACTCGCGCTCGACGGCACGTTTGCGCATCACCAGCAGCACCTGGACGCGCAACAGCTCGTCGAACGCCAACCGCCGCCGCGCCGCGTCGCGGTCGGTCATCGACTGGGGCAGGTGGATCAGCCGCAGCGCATCGCCACGGTCGATCAGGCCGTATCGGCGGCGCAGTGCGGCCGGCACCGGGTCGGCGATGCCACGCGGCGCGCACTTGCGCAGCGCATCCTCGACCCATCCGGCGATCTCCCAGGTGGACAGCCCGGCCTTGTCGCTCTGCGGGTAGATCGGCACGATCCGCCCGGTGCGGTCGCCGATCAGGTCGACGATCGGGTTGGTCATCTGCAGCCCGCCGCGGTACAGCTCGGCCTTGCCGAACAGGGCGACCTGCATGCCCGGCTTGAGCTGCTTGTCGCGCCACGGCTGGTTGAAGAACACGACGTGCATCCGCCCCGCACCGTCACCGACGACCGCTTCGACCATCGTGCGACGGTTGCGCGTCGGTC
Organism: uncultured Ilumatobacteraceae bacterium; assembly: GCA_964565975.1. Taxonomy (GTDB): domain Bacteria; phylum Actinomycetota; class Acidimicrobiia; order Acidimicrobiales; family Ilumatobacteraceae; genus JAKOUY01. Next base: position 2,424 of record CAZMHG010000196.1, read on the forward strand.
GCTTGCTGACGGTGCGGACCTCGACGAGCACCAGCGCCTCCTGTCCGGGGAGCAGGTCTCGAACCCTCGCCTCGTTCGTCCGGTCGACCCACCGGCGCGGGTAGGTCGTCAGCAGATCCAGCACGCTGTCCACGCCGACCGCGGCCAGTGCCTTGTGCTTGGCCTCGCCGACACCCTTCAGCCGGGTCAGGTCGAGCTCGGCAAGTTCGGGCAGGGTCAGTGCAGCGGCCACGCCCGGGGCGCCCGGCGTACCGGTCACTCGGCGCCGAACAGGTAGGGATACAGCGGCTGCCCGCCGGTGTGGACCTCGACCTGGACACCGGCGTGGTGCTCGGCGAGCCACGCGCGAATCGCCCGTGTATGGACGTCGGCGGCGTCACGGCCGACCACCACGGTGAGCAGTTCGCGCCCGTCGCGCAGCAGGTGGTCGAGCAGCCGGTGCGTCGTCACCTGCAGGTCGGCGTCGACCGCGACGATGCCGTCGCCGCGCACGATGCCGAGCCAGTCGCCCTCGGCGATCGGGCCGGCGTCGGAGGTGGTGTCGCGCACCGCCTGGGTGATCTCCCCGGCGTAGACGGACTCCGCTGCTTCGCCCATCTCCGCGGCGTTGGTCGCGACGTCGGCCTCGGGGTCGTAGGACACCAGCGCGGCGAGCGCCTCGGGCATCGACCGCGTCGGGACGACAACGACGTGCTTGGGCGTCAGCGCGTCCAGCTGTTCGGCGACGGGGACGATGTTCTTGTTGTTCGGCAGGACGACCACCTGGGCGGCGTTGACCCGCTCGACCGCGTCGAGCAGCTCGGCGGTCGACGGGTTCAGCGTCTGGCCGCCGGTCACCGCGACCTGCACGCCCAGTTGGCGGAACAGCGCGGTCAGGCCTGGGCCGCTCGAGACGGCGACGACGGCCGTGGCGACCGGCGGCAGGGTCTCGATCTCGGCAGTGCCGGCGACGATGGCCGCTTCGCGATGAGCGTGCTCCTCGGCGACCTCTTCGAACAGATCCGTGACGCGGATGCCCTTCGGCCGACCGCCGGCGTCGAGGGCGACCTCGATCGCCGCGCCGATGTCGTTGGTGTGCACGTGGCAGTTCCACAGCCCGTCGCCACCGACGACGACGATGGAGTCGCCGATCTCGCCCCAGCCCTGCTTGAACGCCTCGATCCGCTCGTCGTCGATGTCCAGGAAGTACATCACCTCGTACCGCAGGTCGGCGATCGAGTCGAGCTCCCCGACCCCTGCAGCGCCGGGCGCGTTGACCAGTGGCAGGCCGGTCGCGTCCGACGGCTCGGGCAGCGGTTCGCCGTCGACGACGTGCAGCGCCGAGTCGAGCAGCAGCATGAAGCCCGCCCCGCCGGCATCGACCACGCCCGCGTCCTTCAGCACCGGCAGCAGGTCCGGGGTTCGCGCCAACGCCGAGCGGCCGGCGGTGCGTGCTGCGTGGAGGACGTCGCGCACCGACCCGCCGCCTTCGGCCGCGTGCCCAGCGGCTTCGGCGGCCTCCCTGACCACCGTCAGGATGGTTCCCTCGATCGGCTTGAGCACCGCCAGGTAGGCGGCTGCCGACGCCGCCTTCAACGCCTCGGCGACCCTGGTCGCGCTGCCGTCGGCGGCCCCCTTCAGATGGCCGGCCAGTCCGCGCAGGATCTGGCTGAGGATCACCCCGCTGTTCCCCCGCGCCCCCATCAGGCTGCCATGGCTGATCGCGTCGCTGGTCGAGGCCGCGTCGTTCGGCGCACGGTCCAGTTCGGCGACGACGGCATCCAACGTGCGGGCCATGTTGGTGCCCGTGTCCCCGTCGGGTACCGGGTAGACGTTCAGCCGGTTGATGCCGGGCGCGTGCGCCTTCAGCGTGTCGCGGAAGGTGATCACGGTGCGGCGGAGCACGTCGGGGCTGAACCGGTCGAGCGTCGGCACGCCGCAAGACTACGGCCGCGAGCGGTGAGGCGGCGCCGACAGGGGCGGGCGGCACGACGGGTTCGGCGGGCCTGCTGGTAGCATTGGCGAGCCGTTGGCGTGGTTCCGCGCCGTCGGGGTCGATCGTCAGAGAAGGTTCGTCATGGCAGCAGTGTGTGAAGTGTGTGGCAAGCGCCCGAGCTGGGGCATGAACGTGTCGCACTCCCACCGGCGCACGAAGCGTCGGTGGAACCCGAACATCCAGCGTGTCCGGGCCCTGGTCGGCGGCTCGCCGAAGCGGGTCAACGTGTGCACCGGGTGCATCAAGAGCAACAAGATCGTCAAGGCCGGCTGAGCCGTGCAAGGCGTGATCAAGAGCTACGACCCGGCCACCGGGTTCGGCTCGCTGGTCCGTGACACCGATCTTGCCGAGATCCTCCTCGCCGACGGCGCCCTCGACGGGTCGGTGTTCCGCATGCTCCGCCAGGGGCAGCGCGTCGTCTTCCAGCTCGACGCCGACGGCAACGCCACCCTGTTGCGTCTCGGCAGCGAGATCGACATGGCGACGCCGGGCTGAACGCCCGCACCGGCCGCGCCCCACGCCCACTGCCGCCTCGCCAGGTTGGCGGCCATCTCGGCCGGCGATGGCGCCTATCGCAAACAACCTTGTGGAACTCCGGCCGATCGGCCGGGGTTCGTCGTCATAGGGACGCTTACCCTGCCAGACTTTCCGTAGGGAACGGCCAACGGGAGGGTCAACGGTGACCGCAACGACGACGAACGAACGGCTCACGAAGTGGGTCGACGAGTGGGCCGAGGTGTTCCAGCCCGACGACGTGTACTGGTGCGACGGCTCCGCCGAGGAGTACGACCGCCTGTGCCAGGCGCTCGTCGACAGCGGCACGTTCACGCGCCTCGACGAGGCCAAGCGGCCGAACAGCTACTGGTCGCACAGCGATCCGGGCGACGTCGCCCGCGTCGAGGACCGCACGTTCATCTGTTCGAAGACCGCCGAGGATGCCGGACCGACGAACAACTGGCGCGAGCCCGACGAGATGCGCGCCGAGATGCGCGCCCTGTACACCGGTTCGATGCGCGGCCGGACGCTGTACGTCGTGCCGTTCAGCATGGGTCCGCTCGGCTCGGCGATCGCCCACATCGGCGTGCAGCTCACCGACTCGGCCTACGTCGCGGCGAACATGCGGATCATGACCCGCATGGGTCAACGGGCGCTCGACGTGCTCGGCAACGACGACTGGGTTCCGTGCCTGCACTCGGTCGGCATGCCGCTGACCGACGGCCAGGCCGACGTGCCGTGGCCGTGCAATCCGGACAACAAGTACATCGTCCACTTCCCCGACACTCGTGAGATCTGGTCGTTCGGGTCTGGCTACGGCGGCAACGCGCTGCTCGGCAAGAAGTGCTTCGCCCTGCGCATCGCCTCGGTGATGGCCCGCGACGAGGGCTGGCTGGCCGAGCACATGC
>CAZMHG010000197.1:0-5796 GCA_964565975.1 uncultured Ilumatobacteraceae bacterium
GCGACCGACGCGGCGCGCTCCCCTGCCGCCGGCGATCCCGACCGGGCAGTTGCCTGGCGCGAGCCGTGTTGGTGCGCTGCCCCGCCCGGACGCGCCGCGCCACGACGACGCTTGGCGGCCCGGTCCGGCGCGGCTCCCGCACGCGGTGCCGTGGCCGGACGAGCACCGGCCTGTGGGCGGGGTGTCGTCGCCTGGCGCGGGGAGTGGCGAACGACCGGGCCGGCGAGATCGTGCAACACCTCGTCGTGTTGGGTCACGCCACGGATCACGCTTGGGCGGATGCCGGCGGCGCGGGTCAGCTCGCGGACGTCGTTGCGTTGCTCGGGCGTGCTGATCGTCACCACGGCACCGCTCGCGCCGGCGCGCGCCGTGCGCCCGGAACGGTGAAGGAACGCCTTGTGCTCGGCCGGCGGGTCGACGTGCACGACCAGGCGCACGTCGTCGACGTGGATACCCCGCGCGGCGATGTCCGTCGCGACCAGCACCGTGGCCTCGCCGCTGGCGAACGCCGCCAGGTTGCGCTCACGTGCGGACTGGGACAGATTGCCGTGCAGCTCGACGGCGTTCACGCCCGACTGGCCGAGCTGCTTGACCAACTTCTTGGCGCCGTGCTTGGTGCGGGTGAACAGCAGCGTGCGATCACCACCGGAGGCGAGCCGGGTGACCACCGACAACTTGTCGCTCTGCGCCGTCTCCAGCAGGTGATGGGTCATCGCCTCCACGGGTGAGTCCTCGGGGTCCACGGCGTGGGTCACCGGGTCGTGCAGGTAGCGGTCGACGATGACCTGCACGTCACGGTCGAGCGTCGCCGAGAACAGCAGCCGCTGACCGTCGGCCGGCGTGAGATCCATCAACCGGCGGACCACGGGCAGAAAGCCCATGTCGGTCATGTGATCGGCCTCGTCCAGCACGGTGATCTCGACACGGTCGAGCCGGCAGTGGCGTTGCTTGACCAGATCGTCCAGGCGGCCCGGGCAGGCGACGACCACGTCGACGCCACGGGCCAGCGCGTCGGTCTGGTTGCCGAAGCCGACACCGCCGTAGATCGTGGTGCAGCGCATCCGCATCGCCGCGCACAGCGGCGCGATGGTGGCGGCGACCTGGTTGGCCAGCTCGCGAGTGGGCACCAGGATCATCGCCCGCGGCGAACCGGGACGAGGACGCTCGCGCCGGGCGGCCAGCGCAGCGACGATGGGGATGGCGAAGCCGAGGGTCTTGCCGCTGCCGGTTCGACCGCGGCCGAGGACGTCGCGCCCCGCGAGGGCGTCGGGCAGGGTTGCTGCCTGGATCGGGAACGGGTCGACGACTCCGTCGGCGCGCAGCGCGTCGACGATTGGGGCGGGAACGCCGAGGGACGCGAAGGAACGCGTGGAAGACATCAGGAATCACAACTCTCTTTGCGGGGTGGCCACCGTGCGAGGCCAAACACCACTGCCAGGAGACCGCTGGGCCGATGCCACAGCCCGGTCCGGCGGCGCCGGCGCGCCGCGGCGCATGTGGCGCAGCTCGCGGGTCGTCGTACAGCCGAGCGCAGCCAGGTCGTCGAGATAGCGGGTCTCGGGCGGCACCGTCAGCTTCGAGCCGTCCGGCCAGTCGAGCCCTGCGGCGAATCCGAGCAGCGCGGCCAGCACGTCGGCGTCGTCGGCGGCCAGCGGCCCGACAGCCGAGGCTTGACCGACGACGAACCCGGCGATGCCGCCACCGGCGGCGCGCACCAGCCCGCATCGGTTGGGATCGGCGTCGATCAGCAGGTGGAGCAGCGCCGACCGATCGGCACCGAACACGCCGGCGTCGTAGGCGCACACGGCGGCGCGATCGGACGCGGTGATCGGCTCGACATCGCCGCCGGTCGCCGGGTTGGCCGTGGGGAGCGTCATGATCCGCACCGTCCCGTGCACGGTGAACCCCATGCGCGCGTACACCGGCTGCCCGGCGACCGACGCGTCCAGCACGGGGGCGCATCCGTGGCTCGCGAGCATGTCCACGACCCGGTCGGTGACCATCGTCCCGATGCCGCGCCGCTCGTGTGACGCCGCGGTGCTGACCAGCCCGACCCAGCCGAACCCGGCGTCCGGGTAGGCGATCCCGCAGCCGGTGCCGACGATCGTCCCGTCGTCCTCGGCGACGAACAGCCCGTCGGGCTGCACGGCACGGAACCACTCGATCTGGCGCCGGAACGAAGCCACGCCGTACGCGTGCTGCATCACCCGGTCCATCGCCGCAAACACCACCTCGGGTTCGTGCGCATCCACGGCGCGAAACCTGGAGCGGCATCAGCGCTCGCTCACGAGGCGGGGGCACGCAGGCCCGCGCGCTCGAGGCGTGGCAGCACCTCCTCGGCGAAGTACGGCAGCTCGGCGGTGTAGTTGACGAACGTCACCGTGGTGCCGTCGAAGCCGGCCGCGCTGATGCGCGCAAGTTCGGCGGCGATGTGATCCGGCGTGCCGACGAGCGGGTACACGCCGTGACCCGCGGCGAACCGCTCGCGGAACAGGGCGAACGCCTCCGGCGGAAAGCTCTGCGCGTGCAGTCCCTGCAGCTCCATCAACCGGTCGACGGCCTCGTGGTCCTGCTGCTCGATCGCGTAGTAGTGGTGGTAATCCTCGGCTTCCTGCTGTGTTGGCCGGCACACCACGTAGCAGTTGGTCATCACCCCCATCGCATTGCCGCCCGCGCGGGCCGCGGCCTTGATCTCGGCCACCGCCGGCGCACTCTGCTCGGGCTCGATCATCGTCGTGAACAGGTTGTCGCAGTTCTTCGCGGCGAACGCCTGGCCTTGCGGGGAGGCGCCCGCGTTCATGATCGGCGGTGTGCCCTCGAACGGCTTCGGGTCGCCGATCACGTCGTTCAGCTGGAAGAACCGGCCCTGCCAGTCGAACTCCTCGGTCGAGCCCCAGATCTTGCGCACGACGTCGAGCCACTCCTGCCCGTAGGCGTAACGATCGTCGTGCGAATCGGGAAGGTCGCGACCGAACATGTGGTACTCGGGTTGGTTCCATCCGCACACGACGTTGAGCCCGAGGCGGCCGTGCGAGACCTGGTCGGCGGTCGCCATCATCTTGGCCATCACGATGGGATGGTGGAATGAGGTGTGTGCCGTGCAGAACACGGTGATGCCCTGCGTGACGGCGAGCATCGCGGTCGCCCAGGTGACTGTCTCCAGGTTCGTGCCCTGGAAGTTGGTCTCACCGCCGTAGCCGCGCCAGCGGGCGATCGGCAGCAGGAACTCGATGCCGTAGCCATCGGCCAGCTTGGCCAGCGCGGCGTTGTTGTCCCAGCTGGCATCCCACCGTTCGGGCACCTTGGTCACGGCCATGCCGCCCGAACAGTTGGCCGAGAAGATGCCCAACTTCAACACGTTGCCGTTCCACATCCGGTTGGCTGAGCCCATCGACGTTCCCCCTGGTTCGCTGGCGACCGGCGGACAGTATCTCGCTTGTGTGACGGTCGCAAGAACTGCGCGATATAGGTAAGGGACCGGCGGACACCACTCGCGCGTGGATCGGACAACGGGAGCGTGTGCTACGGTTTCGCATTGCGTGACGCCACGTTGACGACCGTCAAGAATACGGCACAGCTCGACGCGTCGCCCGCATCGCACCGTGGCTGGGCGCCACGGACCGGCTTGGCCGGGGAAACCAAGGGGGAAACAGTGAGAACACGGTCAGCTTGGGCAATCGCCGCGGCAGTCCTCGGTGTCGCGGCGATCGGAACCACCGCGGGGGCGACATCCGGGACGACGGCCGCCACGACGGCGGCGACGTCCGCGGCCACCACTGCGGGCACCGCCGCCGCGCCGACCGGAGATCCAATCGTGATCGGCGCGGCGATGGACGGCTCGGGCAACATGGCGCCGGTCGACGGCCCGGCGCTCGCCGCGGCCCGCCTGACGATCGACCAGGTCAACGCCGCGGGCGGCGTCCTCGGGCGGCCGTTGAAGCTGGAGTACATCGACACCAAGCTCGACCCCGCGGGCACCAAGGCCGCCGCGCTGGACCTGATCAACAACAAGAAGGCCGTCGTCCTGCTCGTCACGTGCGACGTCGACTACGCCACGCCGGCGATCCAGGAAGGGATCAACGCCGGGGTGCTGACGATCGCACCGTGCATCGGCACCGACCAGATGGGCCCCAAGCGCTTCGGCGACAAGGGCAAGCTGGCGTTCAGCATGGGCAACGTCGCCCAGGACGAGGGCGCGGCGATGGCCGAGATCGCCATCGAGCGGGGCATGAAGACGGCGATCACCGTGACCGACAACCTGCTCGTGTACTTCCAGAACGTGTGCGACTCGTTCGCCAAGCGGTTCGAGGAGAAGGGCGGCAAGGTCATCGCCAAGCAGAGCTGGACCTCGTTCGACAACTCGGTGAACAACGTCGGGTCCGCCGTCGCCGGATCCGGTACAGCCGACGTGATCTCGCTGTGCGCGTTCGACCCGGAGATCACCACCGCGGTCAAGGGCATCCGCGACGCCGGCGTCACCACACCGTTCATCAGCCCGTGGTCGGGCGACGGCACGTACTGGATGCCCCAGGGCCTCAGTGACTTCACCTACGTCACCTACGCCTCGGTGTTCGGCGACGACCCGGACCCGGCCGTCAACCAGCTGGTCAAGGACATGGCCGCGGCCAACGGCGGCCAGGCGCCGGTCAAGGGCGGCTTCGTCACCGGCGCCGCAGCGATCGACGCGATCGCCGCGGCGATCACCGAGACCAACAGCACCGACGGGGCCAAGCTCGCTGCGGCGTTCGAGAACTTCAAGGGGCTGGACACCATCTCCGGCAAGATCACCTTCAGCGCCGACCTCCACTCGGTGTTCGGCCGGGAGTACCGGGTGATGAACACCAAGGACGGCAAGGTCACCTTCGAGAAGCTGTACGCAGCGTCCTCGCCCGTCCAGCTCTGAGTCCGTTCGCGCACTCGTGACCTCGGCGCCCGGATCCCTGCAGGCGGTCGGCCTCGGCCGATCGTTCGCCGGGGTCCGGGCGTTGCAGTCCGTCAGCCTCACCGTCGGTCGCGACGAGGTCGTCGGGCTGATCGGGCCGAACGGCGCCGGGAAGTCGACGCTCGTCAACCTGTTGTCCGGGTTCGACCACCCGACCGACGGGCGTGTCCTGCTGAACGGCGTCGAGATCAACGAGTGGTCGGCGACGCGGCGCGCCCGTGCCGGCCTGGCGCGCACGTTCCAGCACGGCCATGCCTTTCCCGGCCTGACCGCTCGGGAGAACGTCGAGGTCGCCGCGCTCGGGTGCGGCGCCAGTCCGGTGGTCGCCCGCCGCCGTGCCGGCGAGTTGCTCGAACGTCTCGGGATCGCCGACCATGCCGGCGACCCAGCCGGCGCGATGTCGCACGGCGACGAGCGGCTGCTCGGTGTGGCCCGGGCGCTGGCCACCGCGCCGCAGTTCGTACTGCTCGACGAGCCGGCCGCAGGGCTGAACGAGGAGGAGATCGGCGCCTTCGCCGACGCCGTGCGCGCCCTGCGCGACCAGCACGGCGTGGGCGTGCTGCTGATCGACCACAACGTGCCGCTGGTCCTCGGCGTGTGCGACCGGATTCACGTGCTCGATCTGGGCGTCACCCTCGCCGAGGGCACGGCCGACGAGATCCGCAGGCACCCCGAGGTGATCGAGGCCTACCTGGGGGTCGCCGCGGCGTGACCGGTGTGGACGCGCCGATCCTGGCGATCGACGACCTGACCGTGCGGTACGGGCGGGTCGCCGCGCTGCGCGGCATCTCGCTGCAAGTGCGCCGCGGTGAGGCCGTGGCGATCGTCGGACCGAACGGCGCCGGCAAGAGCAC
>CAZMHG010000198.1:0-5786 GCA_964565975.1 uncultured Ilumatobacteraceae bacterium
CTGGCGCGCCTGCGCGTCGCGCTCGGCGACGACGCGGTCCGGTGCGGACCGGCCGAGCTTGACCTGTATCGCCGTGACGCGTCCAACATCAGCGGCCAGCCGGGCGTGGTGTGCTTTCCGGCCAGCGCCGAGGGTGTTCGCCAGTGCGTGCTGGCCTGCGCCGAGTTCGACCAGCCGTTCGTCGCCCGTGGCTCGGGCACCGGGCTGGCCGGCGGCGCCACGCCGCTCGACGGTGCGGTCGTCATCTCGCTGACGAAGATGAACCGGGTGCTGCACGTCGATGCCGTCCACCGCATCGCCTGGGTCGAACCGGGCCTGTTGAACCTGGACCTGTCACGCCACGTCGCCCACGCCGGGTTGCACTTCGCCCCGGACCCGAGCAGCCAGCAGTCCTGCTCGATCGGCGGCAACGTGGCCAACAACTCGGGTGGTCCGCACTGCCTGGCCGACGGCGTGACCAGCGCGCACATCCTAGCCGTCGACGTGGTCCTGCCCGACGGGACCACGGTCCGCCTCGGATCCGAGGCCGCCGAAGCCGACGGGCTCGACCTGCGCGGCGTGTTCGTCGGCAGCGAAGGGATGCTCGGCGTGGCGACCGGTGTCTGCGTCCGCCTCACCCAGACGCCGCCGAACGTGCGCACGATGCTGTTCGACTTTGCCACGGTCGACGACGGGGCACGGACCGTGAGCGGTGTGATCGCCGCCGGGATCGTCCCTGCGGCGCTGGAGATGATGGACAACCTGTGCATCTGCGCGGTCGAGGACTACGTGCACGCGGGCATGCCGCGCGACGCCGCGGCCGTGCTGCTGGTCGAAGTCGCCGGTCTCGCACACGTCCTCGCCGCCGACACCGACCAGATCGTGGCGATCGCCACGGCCAACGGGGCGCGCAGCGTGCGCGTCGCCGCCGACGAGGCCGAGCGGGCGCTGCTGTGGAAGGGGCGCAAGTCGGCGTTCGGGGCGATCGCCCGGATCAAGCCGAACTACTACCTGCACGACACGGTCGTCCCGCGCAAGCAGCTGCCGGCCGTGCTCGCCAAGGTGTACGAGATCGCCGAACGCCACCAGCTGCTGGTGCTCAACGTGTTCCACGCCGGCGAGGGCAACCTGCACCCGCTGCTGGTGTTCGACAAGCGCGAGCCTGGCGTGATGCAGCGTGTCCACGCCGCCGGTTCCGAGATCGTGCGCGTCTCGGTCGCTGCGGGTGGGGTGCTCAGCGGCGAGCACGGGATCGGGCTGGAAAAGCGCGACTACATGCCGTTGATGTTCGGTCCGCCAGACCTTGCCGCGCAGGCCGAGCTGCGCCGGGCGTTCGACCCGCGCGAGTTGGCCAACCCGCACAAGGTCCTGCCGTCCCCGGCGACGTGCGGCGAGATCCACAGCGCACCCGAGGGCGCGTGGATCTGACGCAGGCGATGGCCGGCTTCGCCGATGCGGTCGGTTCCGCAGGGCCGGTCACCATCGCCGGCCGATCCACGCGCGGTGGGGCGTGCCAGGGCGTGCGCGCCGTCACCGCGCCATCCGGCGTGTCCCGGATGGACGCGGAAGAGCTGACCGTCGCGTGCGGTGCGGCGACCCCCGTCGACGAGTTGGTCGCCGCGCTGGGTGAGGTTGGTCAGACCATCGCCCTGCCCGCCGGTGGCACCGTCGGCGGCGCGCTGGCGCTCGGTCGCAGCGATCACCGCCTGCTCGGCTACGGACCAATCCGCGACGTGTTGTTGCAGATGCACTACGTCTCGGCGGCCGGCGAGGTCGTCATGGCCGGAGGCGCCACCGTCAAGAACGTCTCCGGGTTCGACCTGTGCCGGCTGTTCGTCGGCTCCCGCGGCACGCTCGGCTTCATCGGCGACGTGATCCTGCGCACCCGCCCCAAGCCCCGCGCCAGCCAGTGGTTCACCCTCGACACCACCGACCCGGACGCGCTGCTCGCCGCGCTGTACCGGCCGACCAGCATCCTGTGGGACGGCTCGGTCGCGCAGGTGCTGCTCGAAGGCCACCCCGGTGACATCGCCGAGCAGGCGTCCGCCGCAGGACTCCAGCCGACGCCGCACCCGCGGCTCCTGGCGCCGGCCTGGGTCCGATCGGCCGTACGCCCTGCCGACCAGGTCGCCTGCTGCGCCGGGTTGGGCCGGCCGTTCGTCGCCCAGATCGGCACCGGCGTCGTGTGGGCACCGGTGCCCGTGCCATCTGCATCGGTCGACCCGCGGCTCGCCGCCTTGTCGGCAGAGGTCAAGCGACGCTTCGACCCTGGAGCACGCCTCAATCCCGGTGTCCTGCCCTGACTGACTGCCAGCCGTGCCGCTGGCAACTCGCCCGGCCGCCCCGGTGACCGTGACGTAGCCTCGCTGCGATGACCCAGCAGCTCCCGTACGGCACGTGGCCGTCGCCGGTGACACCCGAGATGTTGACCCACGGATCGGTCGGACTGGTCGACGTGTGGTTCGACGGCGACGAGACCGTCTGGCTGGAGAGCCGCGCCGCCGAGCAGGGCCGTCTGCAGTTGGTTGCCGCCGGCCGGGACGGGGTGGCCCGGGACCTGCTGCCCGACGGCTTCAGCGCCCGGTCGATGGTGCACGAGTACGGCGGCGGCGCGGCGCACGTGGCCGGGGGTGCGGCCTGGTTCGTCAACTTCGCCGACCAGCAGGTGTACTACTTGGCGCTCCACGAATCGGCCGCGCCGGTGGCGTTGACCGCACCGCCCGCCGAACCGCGCGCCGTCCGCTACGCCGACCTGCGCGTCTCACCCGACGGCAGCCGGCTGGTGTGCGTGCGCGAACGCCACCTCGGGCCCGAGGCCGCCGACGTCGTCAACGACCTGGTCGTCCTGCCGGCGATGCCCGGCGCAGCGGACATCACGCCCGTCGTCGTGCACGACGGCACCGACTTCGTGATGTCACCGGCCTGGATCGACGACCGGACGATCCGCTGCATCACGTGGGACCACCCGAACATGCCGTGGGACGACACCGCGCTGGTCGAGATCACGCTCGACGCCACAGGACCTCGTGCCGACGTGTTGGCGTCGGGGTGCTCGATGATGCAGCCGGACGGTCGGTACGTGATCAGCGACCGCAGCGGATGGTGGAACCTGTGGTCGATCGGGGCCGATGGCGCCACGGCGGTCGATCCCGCCGACCACGAGATCGGCGGGCCGGCGTGGGTGTTCGGCCTGCGCGACTACGCCGTGCTCGCCGACGGGTCACCGGTGTACGCGGTGGCTGGCACGCTGCACGTGCGCGGTGCGGCCCATCCCACCGACGCGATGACGATCGAGCAGTTCACCGCCACCGGCGACACGGTGACGGCGATCGCGCGATACGCGGACCGCAACCCCGCGGTGATCCGCTTCGACGCAGCCACCCCGAGCGAGTACCACGTCGTGGTCGCCTCGCGGCCGACGGGTCTCGCTGCCGCCGACATCTCGGTGCCCGAACCGATCCGGTACCCCACGCCTGGTGGCACCGACGCGTACGGTTGGTTCTACCCGCCGACCAACGCCGCGTTCGACGGGCCCGACGGGGCGCAACCGCCGCTCGTGGTGATGATCCACGGCGGCCCGACGTCCAACGCCGTGCCGACGTTCGCTCTCGCCAAGCAGTTCTGGACGTCGCGCGGCTTCGCCGTGGTCGACGTCGACCATCGCGGCTCCACCGGGTACGGCACGGCGTTTCGCCGGCTGCTCCACGGCGCATGGGGCGTGGTCGACGTGCAGGACTGCGCCGCCGCGGCCACCTGGTTGGCCGACCAGGGGCGGGTCGCGCGTAGCCGACTGGTCATCCGCGGTGGGTCGGCCGGGGGCTTCACCGTGCTGGCCAGCCTGGCGACCACCGCGGCCTACGCCGGTGGCGCGGACCTGTTCGGCATCGCCGACCTCTCGGCGCTCGCCGCCGACACCCACAAGTTCGAGTGCCGCTACCTCGACAGCCTGCTCGGGCCCTGGCCGGCGGCCGAAGCGGTATGGCGCGAACGGTCGCCGATCACCCACCTCGACCGCTTCGACACGCCGCTGATCGTCTTCCAGGGCGCCGACGACAAGGTCGTCCTGCCGAGCCAGAGCGAGCTGATCGTCCGGTCGTTGCGCGCCAAAGGCGTGCGCTGCGAGTACCACCTCTACGAGGGCGAAGGCCACGGTTTCCGCCAGGCCGCGACGATCGTCGCTCAGCTGACCAGCGAGCTGGCGTTCTACCGTGACCTCCTCGGCCTCGGCGGCGGGGACGAGTGACCAGGCCCACGCGCGCGGATCTCGCGGCAGCGGCCGGCACGACGGTCGACGACCTGCTCGCACCGGAGATCCGCGTCCTGTTCGTCGGGATCAACCCAGGGTTGTGGACCGCGGCGGTCAATGCCCACTTCGCCCGTCCGGGCAACCGTTTCTGGCCGGCCCTGCACGACGCAGGCATCACCCCGTGGCTCGTCGACGCGAGCGAAGGGATGCGTGCCGAGGATCGTGCGATGCTCGCCGGGCGCGGCGTCGGGATCACCAACCTCGTCCCGGTCGCGACGGCGCGCGCCGACGAGCTGACGGCCGCGCAGGTCCGTGCCGGCGCCGCGGCGCTGGAGGCCAAGGTCCGCGTGCTCGGGCCGCGCGTGGTGGCCGTACTCGGCCTCACCGCGTACCGGCAGGGGTTCGCCGAGCGCGGCGCGGTCGAGGGCCAGCAGACCAGGCGACTGGGCGGGTGCCCCACGTGGGTGCTGCCGAACCCGAGCGGACTCAACGCCCATGCGACCCGCGCCTCGCTGGCCACCTCCTTCGCCGCGGTGTGGGCGGCGTCGGCTCAGGACGGCTGACAGGCCGGGCAGAAGTAGCACGGCCGCCCGCCGAGGGCGAGGGTGAGGATCGCCGTCCCACAGCGCAGGCAGTGGACGCGGTGGTAGACGAACGTGGTGTCGCCGCGCTGCAGCCGGCGGCCGGCGGGCACCAGGCGCCGGTCGATCGTGACGATCCGGTTGTCGCGCACGCCCTTGCGCAGCATCGACCGCGCCGTCTCCCACAGCGCACCCAGCTCCTCGGGAGTGCACGAGGCTGCCGGGCGAGCCGGGTGGATGCCCTGGACGAACAGCATCTCGGCGCGGTACACGTTGCCGATCCCGGCGACGACCGACTGGTCGAGCAACACCTGGCCGATCGGCTGACGCTTGCGTTGCATCCGCGCGATGGCGTCGGCGGCCTGCCCGTCGCGGCGCAGCGGATCGGGGCCGAGCGTCGCCACGACATCGTCGCGGCGCGCCTCGGCGACGACCTCGCAGACGATCGGGCCGGACAGGTCGACGGCCGCGCCGTCGGCACGCATCCGCATCCGCACCTCGCCCGCCGGCGGGGGAGGATCGTCGCCGACGTGTACGCGGAACTTGCCGATCAGCCCGAGGTGGACATGGGTCAGCAGGTCGTGATCCCACCGATAGAACAGGTGCTTGCCGTATGCCTCGATCCGCTCCAACCGATGCCCGTCGACCAGCGCGGCATCCGTGAAGCGGCCCTGTGGCGAGCCCACCTCCACCGGCCGGCCGGCGAGCAACGCGGTGTGGTCGCGGGCGATGCGATGGATCGTGTGCCCCTCCGGCATGCGGGCCGACACTACGGTGCACAGCGCGTGAAGTTGCACATCGACGACGACGACCTTGCCAGCTGCGTCAGTTGCGGGCTGTGCCTGCCTCACTGCCCCACGTTCCGGGTCACGGGGGAGGAGGGGCTGTCGCCGCGGGGCCGAATCGCCACGATGCGTGCCGTCCACCACGGCGAGCGCCAGGTCGACGCCGACGTGCTCCGCTTCGTCGAGACGTGCGTG
>CAZMHG010000199.1:0-5780 GCA_964565975.1 uncultured Ilumatobacteraceae bacterium
TCAGCGCCAGGTTGAACTCGCGCTCCAGGCGCTCCTGCACGATCTCCATGTGCAGCAGGCCGAGGAACCCGCAGCGGAACCCGAACCCCAACGCGCCCGACGTCTCGGGCGTGTAGGTGATCGACGCGTCGTTCAGCTTCAGCTTCTCCAGGCTCTCGCGCAGGTTCTCGAAGTCGTCGCCGTCGATCGGGAACAGCCCGCAGAAGACCATCGGCTTCGGGTCGCGGTAGCCGTGCAGCGCCTCGGTTGCGCCGTGGCTGGCGGTGGTGATCGTCTCGCCGCTGCGCGCCTGGCCGACGTCCTTGATACCGGCGATCAGGTAGCCGACCTCGCCAGGGCCCAGTTCGGGCACCGGCGTGGGGACAGGGCGGCGTACGCCGATCTCGATCGCCTCGTGGGTGGTCCCTGCCTGCATGAAGGCCACCTTCGACCCGCTGGCCAGGCGCCCGTTCATCACCCGGATGCTGCTGACCACACCGCGGTACTGGTCGTACTGGCTGTCGAAGATCAGCGCCTGGAGCGGCGCGCCGGCGTCGCCGGTGGGTGCCGGGATGCGCGCCACCACCGCGTCGAGCAGGGCGTCCACGCCGTCGCCGGTCTTGGCCGAGATCCGTAGGATGTCGCCGGCCGGGATGCCGAGCACGGTCTCGATCTCCTGCGCGTAGCGCTCGGGGTCGGCGGCCGGAAGGTCGATCTTGTTGAGCGCGGCGACGATCTCCAGGTCGTTCTCGAGCGCCAGATAGCAGTTGGCCAGCGTCTGGGCCTCGATCCCCTGCGCCGCGTCGACGACCAGCACGACGCCCTCGCACGCCGCCAGGCTGCGGCTGACCTCGTAGCCGAAGTCGACATGGCCGGGCGTGTCGATCAGGTGCAGCACATGGCCGTTCCAGTCGACGCGCACGTTCTGGGCCTTGATCGTGATGCCGCGCTCGCGCTCGAGGTCCATCGAGTCCAGGTACTGGCTGCGCATGTCCCTCGCGTCGACGGCCTTGGTGAGCTCGAGGATGCGGTCGCTGAGGGTGCTCTTGCCGTGATCGATGTGAGCGATGATCGAGAAGTTGCGGATGCGCGAGAGGTCCATGGGCAGTCGACTGAGCCTACCGGCGGGCAGGTTGGGGTCGTTGTGGCCGCGCTGTTAGCCTTGCCCGGCAGTTTTCAACGCCTGTCGAGGGATCCACGTGGCCAACATCAAGTCGCAAAAGAAGCGCAACATCACCAACGCCAAGCGTGCCGAGCGCAACAAGGCCGTGAAGAGCGAGCTGAAGACCCGTGCCAAGAACGCGGTGAAGGCTGCCGGCACCGAGCAGGCCGACGAGGCCATCCGTCTGGCCGTCAAGCGCCTGGACATGGCTGCCGCCAAGGGCGTCATCCACAAGAACCAGGCCGCCCGGCGCAAGAGCCGTCTGGCCAAGAAGGTCGCGGCGGCCACCGCCTCCTGAGCCGTCACCCGGCTCGACCCACGGCCCTCGGGCCGGCCCCGATCGCCTCGTTCACGCGCCGATCGAGCGGCGGACGGTGACCAGCTTGCTGAGGCGGGCGACGAGGACCTCCATCACCATCGCCTCATCCCAGTCCTTCACGCCGCGCAGGTCGAGATCGGCGCCGGCGAGCAGCTCGATCGCCCGGGCCACCTGGGCTCCCAGTCGGCGCGACTGCTCCAGCGCCTTGCGCGCCGGGAAGCCGGGCTTGATCCCCATCGCCTGTGCCGCACTGGCCTCGTCGTGCGCACCCGACCCGTCGAGGGCGAGCAACCTGGTGAAGTGCGCGTGGAGGATCGACATCACCTGCAGCGGGTGACGCTCGCCGGCGCCCATCATCCGGCGCAGCAGTTCCAGCGCGCGTGACGTGTCACCTCGATCGATCGCATCGGTCAGGTCCCACGGCGGCACCCCACCGGCCTGACCGACGAACGGGCGAACGTCCTGCACGGTGAGCTTGTGTGCCGTGCCGTACGCCGACGAGAGCGTCTCCAGCAGCCCCTGCAGGCGACCGGCGTCCTCGCCCAGCCACTCGGTCAGCATCTGGTTGGCGTGGGCGTCGAGGCGGACGCCGGCGGCCTGGGCCTGCTCGGCGAACCACTCCCCGCGCTCGCGTGCGCGGCTCGGCGGAGCGGTGTCGTGGAACACGGCCTTGGCCGCCTTGAGCGCCTCGGCCAACGCCTTCGGCTGACGGCCCGATGTGACGAGCACCAGATCGGTGGTCTCGAGCGGCTCGCCGAGGTAGGCGATCAGCTCGGCAAGGTCGGCGGCGGCGAAGCGGCCGAGCCCGCGGACCACCACGACCCGCCGCTCGGTGAACATCGGCGGCGTCTGCGCGGCGTCGATCGCCTGACGCAGTTCGAAGTCCTCGCCGTCGAAGTCGTCGAGCATCAGGGATCGATCCCCGTCGGCGACCAGCGTGCGCAACAGCGCGCCGACGGCGGCGAGGACGAGCGACTCGTCGTCACCACTGATCAGATGCGTCGCCACGTCGCCCACCTTGGCACACGCCGGCCGCGACGACCGTCGGAGCCGGCGACCGCGACGGCTCGGCCCGACCCGACCGTGCCTGACGGACGACGAGCAGCGCGACGATCACGGTCCATCCGGCGACGGTGATGACGCGCCCCGGATCGAGCACGGCGAACAGTTCGGCCACGTGGCGAACCCAGCGCGTGCCACCAACGGGAAGCGCCATCAGCACGGGCCGGGCGACGGGGACGAGCGCCGCGGCGACCGCGCACGGCACGCCGAGCGTCATCACCACCGCGGCGACAGGGACGGCCAACAGGTTGGCCACCGGCGACAGCAGCGCCAGCCGGTGGAACACGAGCAGGCTGGGCAGCGCGACGCCGGCCTGCGCGCCAAGGGTGACGGCCAACGGCATGCGCAACCACGCCGGCCCGCCAAGCAGTGGGACGAGGCGCGGCGCGACCACCGTGACGCCGGCGGTGGCCCCGGCCGACAGCCACATGCCGACCGACCACACCAGCAGCGGGTCGACCAGCACGAGGACCGCCACAGCAAGCGCCAGGATGCGCAGCGGTGGCGTCGGCCGGCCGCGTGCGGTGGCCACCGCGGTCCACCCGGCCATCAGCCCGGCACGTAGCACGGACGGTTCGAGGCGAGTGACGAACGCCAGCCAGGCGATCGCCGCAAGCGTCGCCGCCAGCCGGGCGATCGGTCGCAGCCGGCGCACCAACGGTGCGAGCAGGCCGAGCAGCAGCGAGATGTTCTGGCCCGACACGGCGGTGAGGTGCGACAGCCCGGCCGCGCGGAACTGCTCGACCATCGCCGCCGGCTGCGCGGCGTCGTCGCCGAGCACCAGACCGGTGAACAGCGCGGCATCGGCGCTGGCCATCGACCGCGCCGCTTGGTCGCGCAGCAGGGCGCGCAGCCGCGCCGCCGTACGGGCCAGCGGGTTGCCGTCGACCACATCGCCGAGGGTGACGACGTCCAACCGGCCGACGACGTGACGCTGGCGGGACCGGCGCGCGTTGCCCGACGACGCGTCGGAGAAGGGGCGTCGGACTGCTTCGGTCCAGACGCGCTGGCCGACCGCGAGCCGGGCGACCCGCCGTGCCTTGCCGCCGAACACCCACGCGTCGAACCGCTGGTCGCGCACGCGGAGCGTGACCCGCCAGCCGCCGCCCGACGGCACGGGATCGGTGACCACGGTGGCCAGGCCGGTGTACGCGCCCAGTTCGCCGGGCGCGGAGTCGGCCCATGCACGCCGGCCGAGCAGCGTGCCGAACAGCGCGCACACGACGCAGGTCGCCACGAGGGCCACCACCCGCCGGCGGCGGCCGCCGCGGTGACCGGCTGCGCGCCGCGTGGCGACGACGGCGAACGAGACGAGCACCGCGACGGCCGACCACCACGAACCGTGCACACCGGCGACGAGGGCGCCGACGACGGCGAGGACCTCGCCCGTGGACACTGCCGGCGTGATCACACGTGCACCGAAGGGCGGATGGCGTCGAGCTTGGCCGGGCCGATGCCGCGGACCTCGGCAAGATCGTCGACCGAACGGAACGGCCCGTGCGCGGCGCGGTAGGCGACGATCGCCGCGGCCGTTGCCGGGCCGACGCCGGGCAGCGTGTCGAGCTGCTCGGGGGTCGCGCTGTTCAGGTCCAGCGGCGCAGGTGCGCCCGTCGCGGCGGTCGCGGGTAGGACCGCGGTGACCACCTCGCCGTGGCGGGGGACGTAGACCCGCTGACCGTCGACTAGCAGTGCGGCCAGGTTGAGCGCGTCGGCGTCGGCATCGGCGGACGGCCCACCGGCGAGCAGGATCGCGTCGGTCACCCGCGCGCCACGCGGGACGCGGTACACGCCCGGCCGGACGACGGCCCCGGCGACGTGGACCACTGGATCGTCCGCAGCCGTCGCCGACGGCGAAACGGCCCCACCGGCGGCCCTCGTCCCGGCAGGCGACCCGGTGGCGAGCGGCAACGTGCTGGTCACCGTGGTTTGGCGGTTGGCCCGTGGCAGGCCCTGCTCAACCGCCGCTGCCGGTGGACGAACCAACCACCACCCGCCCGCGGCGACGACCACGACCGACACCGCGCAGGCGACGAGACGACCGACCCCGAACCACTGTGCCCAGGCCGCGACACGGCGGACGACTCCTCCCCGCGACGCTGACGGCATCGGCAGACCTCCGGAACACGGGCCGCACGGCGGCCCGACCACGCACTGGGGGAAGTACGCCGAAGGCTACCGGCGAGGCGCCGTGAGCGTGCTCAGGCGACGATGCGGTCGGCCTGCTGGACGTTCAGCGGCGTACCGGCGCGGCGCGCCACCCAGTCCGCCTCGACCTCCATCGGGATGCGCCGGTAGGCACCCTGGTGGCCTTTGCGCAACAGGCGCCACTTGGCGTAGCTGCCCAGGTACCGCGCCGTGAACCGGACCACACCGAGCCGGCGCCACTGGCGGACGTGGACCAGCTCGTGACGCATCAGCCGGCGGTCGGCCGACCGGCCACGCCGGACCACCACCAGCCGGCCGAGCGTGATCGCATCGGCACCCTTGGGCACCCATCCCCCGTCCCACACGATGTGATCCGGGTGGCGGACGACGGGCACGGGTCACACCATAGGCGCGCGTTCGCGGCGTCGCCGGCATGCCCGGCTCACCGTCCGCGGCATCGTCGGCGCCGCCGACGCGAGCGGCGCGGCGGCACGCGTCAGAACAGCCGAGCGGTGAGCTGCTTGCGGTACGCAGCGGTGCGCGGGTCGGCCGGACCCATCAGCTCGAGGATGTCGACGAACTGCTGGCGGGCCTCGTCGTCGGTCTTCACCCGGTCGAGCAGCGCGGTGAGCGTCGCGTCGTGGTCGTCGTCCGGGGCGACCTGGACGCGGGCCATCGCCGCGACGTGACGGGTGCGATCGGTCTCGGGGATCCGGGCGAGCAGCTGCAGCGCTTCGTCGCTGGCGCCGCGGGCAACCAGCAACTCGGCGAGGCGCACGACGGCGTCCTCGTGGCCGGGCATCAGTTCGAGGACGCCACGCAACGAGCCTTCGGTACCCTCGTCGAGCAGGCGCTGGACCATTTGCTCGTCCTCGGTGGGCAGCAACCGGTCGACGAACTCCTGGACGGCGTGCTCGGGAAGCGCGCCGACGAAGCCGTCGATCACCTTGCCGTCCTTCAGGGCGTACACCGCGGGAATCGACTGGACCTGGAACGCCTGCGACACGGCCGGATTCTCGTCGGTGTTGATCTTGGTCAGCACCACCTGGCCGTTGGTGGCATCGGTGACCTTCTCCAGGATCGGGCCCAGCGTGCGGCACGGACCGCACCACG
>CAZMHG010000200.1:0-5777 GCA_964565975.1 uncultured Ilumatobacteraceae bacterium
CGGCCGCCAGGGCCC
The DNA here is from genome assembly GCA_964565975.1 of uncultured Ilumatobacteraceae bacterium. Taxonomy (GTDB): domain Bacteria; phylum Actinomycetota; class Acidimicrobiia; order Acidimicrobiales; family Ilumatobacteraceae; genus JAKOUY01. The sequence goes on from CAZMHG010000200.1 coordinate 16, forward strand.
CTGGCTTGTTGTCCACCTCGATGACGATGTCGACCGACATGTGTACCTCCATGCGCTTGACGGGTCGGGTGCCCGCATTGTGACACGCGGCACGGACCCGCTCTGCAGGCGACGCGCCGAATCGCCGCCAGGCCCAGTCCCAATCGGGAACGGGCCACCGGGCGCCGGCCGAGAGCACTGCCGCACACCGGCCAATAGGGTGGAGCGTCGTGCGCAAGGGCCCGTCGATCCACCTGTTCGGCTTGGCCTCGGCGGCCACCAGCGCCGGCTACGGCGTGGTCTTCGCCCTGCTCGACCAGTACCGCGACATCGACCACATCGGCGGCGGCGCGCTCGGCGCGGTGATCGGCATCGGGTTCCTCGCCGGGTTCCTCGCCCAGATCGCCATCGCCCCGCAGGCCGACCGGGGACATGCGAGGACGCTGATCACGGGCGGCCTCGCCCTGTACGTCGCCGGGCTGGTGGCGATGGCCGCGGCGCACAGCGTCGCGCCGTTGCTCGTCGGACGGTTCGTCATGGGGGTTGGCGTCGGCATGGTCAACCCGGCCATCCGGCGCATCGTCGTGCTCTCCGATCGTGATCGCATCGGCGACAACCTCGGCCGGATGCTGGCCTACGACGTCGGCGGGTTCGCCGCAGGGCCGGCGATCGCGGCGATCCTCGTCGGCCCGTTCGGGGTCGGCGCGCCGTACCTGGTGATCGCCGGGGTCTGCGCCGTGTTCGGTATCGCCGTGCAACGCACGCACGTGCCCGAGACGGTCGAGCCGGCACGCCAACGCTTCGCCGTCGATCTGTTGCGCCAGCGCAGCTTCACGGCCGCAGCGCTGATGGGCGCGGTGCTGTTCGTGATGATCGGGGTGTTCGACGCGTTGTGGTCGCTGAGCCTCGACGACCTCGGCGCGACGGAGTGGACCGCCAACGTCGGGCTGATCATGTTCGCCCTCCCCCTGGTCGTGTTGGGTCCGTCGGGTGGTCGGCTCGCACAGCGCATCGGCCCATTCCGCTTCGGCGTCATCGGGCTCAGTGCCGGCGTCCTGTTCATGGCCAGCTATGGCATCGCGCCGGGCGTGTGGTGGATGCTCGGCATCGCCGTGGTCCACGCGATCAGCGACGGGCTGACGGTGTCGAGCAGCAGCGTCGCGGTGGCGATGGTCGTCCCGGATGAGCGCCAGGCCGGCGGGCAGGGCGTGACCGGCGCGTTCCAGGCGTTGGCCGGCGGGCTCACCGCACCGGCGGTCGGCGCCCTGTACGAGCACTACGGCCGGGCGACGGCGTACCTCGCCGGTGCCGGTGCGGTGGCCGCGCTGCTCGCCGCCACCGCCTGGTTGGCCCGCCCGTCGTGGCGCCTACGGGCAACGCCCGGCTGACGCCGCGACGCCACCCGACGAGCCGGACGACCGCACCACTACGCTCCGGGGCGTGACCGGAACGCTCGTCATCCTTCGCCATGGCCAATCCACGTGGAACCTGGAGAACCTGTTCACCGGATGGCATGACGTGCCGCTGACCGACCAGGGCCGTGCCGAGGCCGCCGCCGCCGGCCGGACCATGGCCGACGACGGGGTGCGCTTCGACGTCGCCCACACCTCGGTGCTCACCCGCGCCGTCCACACCTGCCACCTGGCGCTGGAGGCGATGGGCCAGATGTGGTTGCCGGTGCAGCGCCACTGGCGGCTGAACGAGCGCCACTACGGCGCGTTGCAGGGCCTCGACAAGAAGGCCACCACCGAACGCCACGGCGCCGAGCAGACCAAGCTGTGGCGGCGCAGCTTCGACGTGCCGCCCCCGCCGGTCGATCCCGACAGCCCCGAACACCCGCGCAACGACCCCCGGTACCGGCTGCTGGCGCCCGACGTGCTGCCCAGCACGGAGTGTCTGAAGGACGTCGTCGCCCGCGTGCTGCCGTATTGGCACGACGTCGTCGCCCCACAGCTGCTCGCCGGGCAGGACGTGTTGATCACCGCGCACGGCAACTCGCTGCGCGCCCTGGTGATGCACCTCGAACACGTCAGCGAGGACGACATCGCCGAGCTGAACATCCCCACCGGCGTGCCCCGCCGCTACCGCTTCGACGACCAACTGTCCGTCGACGCGGTCGCCTACCTCGGCGATCAGGAGGCGATCGACGCCGCTGCCGCAGCCGTCGCCGCCCAAGCCGGCGGGAAATAGCCGCTCCGCGCCAGTTCGTGTGGGTCAGGGCATGTCGGTCAGTGCGTGTGGGTCACCGCCAACGACTTCGCCTTGCGGATGCTGAACACGATCGCCGCGATCAGGATGGCGATGATCACACCGAGCGAGACGAACGTGTTCATGTGCCACCAGTGCGACACGGTCATCTTCAGCCCGACGAAGATCAGGATCGCGCCCAGGCCGTGCGACAGGTAGTGGAAGCGTTCGCGGGCGTCGGCCAGCAGGAAGTACATCGCTCGTAGGCCGAGGATCGCGAACGCGTTCGACGAGAACACCAGGAACGTCTCGTGTGACACCGCCAGGATCGCCGGAACCGAGTCGACGGCGAAGATCACATCCGTCAGCTCGATCACGACGAGCGCCGCGAGCAGCGGCGTGGCGGCGCGCTTGCCGTTCATCTTGGTGAAGAACTTGTGGCCGTCGAACTCGTCCGACACCGGCATGATCCGGCGCAGCAGGCCCAGGCCGTGCGTGGCTTCGTCCTTGCCCTCGTCGGCGCGGTGGCGGATGATCTTCGCCCCCGTGTACACCAAGAACAGGCCGAACACGAGCAGCAGCCACCAGAAGCGGGAGATCAGCGCCGTGCCGAGGGCGATGAAGATCGCCCGGAAGACGAGCGCTCCGAAGATGCCCCAGAACAGGACGCGGTGCTGGAACTTCAGCGGGATGGCCATCGACGTGAACAGGATCGCCCAGACGAAGACGTTGTCGATGCTCAGCGACTTCTCGATCAGGTAGCCGCTGATGTACTCGCCGAACGCCGGCCCGCCGTACGTCGCGGCGACGATCCCGGCGAAGGTCAGCCCGCAGGCGACCCAGATCAGGGTCTCGGTCAGCGCTTCGCGTGGTGTCGGCGCGTGGTCCTCGCGATGGCGATACAGGTCGATCGCCAGCATCACGGCGATGGCCGCGAGCAGCGCGACCCACGCCCAGACGGAGACGTCGAGGTTGACGAAGTTCTCGCGGTTCGTCGCTGCGAGGAGGGACATAGGGTTCCTTTCGATCGAACTCCCGGCGCGCCGGGCCGTTTCCATCGAAGGTCTCGCTCCGCAGCCGGGACGGCTGCGGGGGCTGGCCGGGCAGCGAATGCTGCCGTGCTGACGACCGGTGCCCTGGGGCTACTCCCCTTCGTGCCGGCTCACACCGACCGATCCAGTGTAGGCCGCCGGCCCGCCACTCCCGTCACCCGCGTGGCGTCTTGATCTGGGCGTAGCGGGCCAACGCTTCGGCGCGGGCCTCGGCGTGGTCGACCATCGGCGCGGGGTATCCGCTCGGCCGGGCCGTGCCAGGCGCGTGGATCGACGGCGCGGCGAGGTGGGCGAGCTCGGGCACCCAGCGACGGATGTAGTCGCCGTCGGGGTCGTACCGCTCGGCCTGGGCGGTGGGGTTGAAGATCCGGTAGTACGGCGCGGCATCGGGGCCACTGCCCGCGCACCACTGCCACCCGAGCTGGTTGGACGCCAGGTCGCCGTCGCACAGATGGGCCATGAAGTGCCGGGCACCCCATTGCCACGGCAGGTGAAGGTCCTTGACCAGGAAGCTGGCTACCACCATCCGCACCCTGTTGTGCATCCAGCCGGTCGCCAGTAGTTGGCGCATCCCGGCGTCGACGAGCGGGAACCCGGTCGTGCCCGTCGCCCAGCGCTGCAGACTGAGCCGGGCGTCGGTGCCGGTGTCGACGGGAAGCCGATCGAACGCTGCCCGAAGATTGGCCCACGCGGCGGCCGGCCGGTGGTACAGGACGTCGGCGAAGAACTCGCGCCAGGCAAGCTCGGCAAGGTAGCGCTCGGTGCCGGGTGCGTGGAGGACCAGATCCTCGCTCAGTTCACCCGGGTGGACCGTGCCCCACCGCAGCTCGACCGACATCCGGCTGGTGCCCGGCAGGTCCGGGCGGTCGCGGGCGGTGTCGTAGTCGGCCAGCCGACGATCACGGAACGACGCCCACGCCGCGGACAGGTCGGCATCGGGCGTGGACAGCGCGGCGTCGGGTCCCACGTCGGCGGGCGAGCCCGGGAGCGGCTCGGTGTCCGCGGTCGCGAGCCGGCCGAGGTCGGGCACCTCCCAGTGGGTGGCCGCCGGCAGGCACGCCCGCCAGCGACGGAAGAACGGCGTGAACACGGCGTACGGCGAGCCGGCCCCGGTGACCACCGTGCCGGGCGCGACGAGGTAGTTCGCGCCACGGCCGACCAGCGTGCGGCCGGCGGCACGCAGCGCCTCGGCCACCGCGGCATCCCGGCGGCGGCCGTACGGGCCGTGGTCGCGGGTGACGAACACGTGCGCTGCACCCACCGCCGCGGCCACCCGCGGGACGACGACGGCCGGGTCGCCGTAGCGCACCACCAGCCGCCCGCCAAGTTCGCCGTCCAACCGACGCAGCGCCGCAGCCAGCGCGGCCTGGCGGGCATGCCCGGCGTGCGAGAACGCCGGGTCGACGACGTAGAGCGCAAGGACCGCGCCCGGCGCGTGTTCGAACGCGGCGTTCAGCGCGGCATGGTGCGTCACGCGCAGGTCGCGGCGGAACCAGACGATCGACACCTGGTCCACGGCCGGCCGTCTGCGTCAGGTGACCTGGTTGCCCCTGGCGATCGACTCCGGGTCGACGCCCTGCGCCTTGGCCAGGGCGAAACGCTTGGCCTGGCCGAGCCAGTCCTCGCGCTCGACGCGCGCGTCCTGGGCATCGGGGAGGATGTCCTGGATCTGCTGCACCGTGAGGGCAGCGAGCTGTTCGAACGTGGTGATGCCCGCGGCGTGGAGCACCGCTTCGTTCTTCGGGCCGATCCCGACCAGCAGCTTGAGGTTGTCCGGCGTCGCATCCGGCGCCGCGGCAGGTGCCGCGGTCTCGGTGGCAGGTGCGGTCTCGGTGGCAGGTGCGGTCTCGGTGACAGGTGCAGTCTCGGCGGCAGGTGCGGTCTCGGCAACCGGCGGCGCGGTCTCGGCGGCCGGTGCGGCCTCGGGAGGCTCGGCCTCGAGCGACTCGACAACCGGCGACTCGGCCCCGGGCGACCCTACTGCCTCGGTGTCGACCACCTCGGTGTGCGGTGGCTCGGCTTCGAGCAGCGCGGTGGCCGACACCGAGGCACGCCGCGCGATCGGGTTGATCACCACCGGGGTGTCGCGGGCGATCGGCGCAGACGGTGCACCCAGCCGGCGCTCGCCGGCTTCGATCGCCTCGAGCAGATGGATCGACAGGTCGGCGACCTTCACCTGGTCGTCCTCGACGCCGGCTGCCTTCACCCCGTCGTCCAGCATGATGTAACAGAACGGGCACGCCGTGGCCACGCGTGAGGCACCGGTCGAGATCGCCTCGCGGGCACGCTCGTCGTTCACCTTGGTGCCGATCGACTCCTCCATCCACATCCGCGCTCCACCAGCGCCGCAGCACATGCCCTTGGTGCCGTTGCGCGGCATCTCGACGATCTCGACACCCTTGATCGACCCGACCACCCGGCGCGGCGCGAGGTAGATGTCGTTGTGCCGGCCGAGGTAGCACGAGTCGTGATAGGTGACCCGCTCGTCGAGCGTGGCCTGGCTGACGTCCAGCTTGCCGGCGGCGATGAGGTCCTCGAGCAACT
>CAZMHG010000201.1:0-5761 GCA_964565975.1 uncultured Ilumatobacteraceae bacterium
GTCCTGCAGCAGTGCGACGCCCCCAGCACGCTGTATCACCAGCCGGCCAACCTGTTCGTGGCCGGGTTCATCGGTTCCCCCGCGATGAACCTGGTCACGTGCTCCGTCGAGGACGGCGCACCGCGGCTCGCCGGCGCGGCCGTCGACGTCGACGGTGCGCCGTCCCTGCCGGGCACGGTCGCCGTCGGGTTCCGCCCGGAGACGGTGGTGCTGGGCGACGGCCCGGTCACCGGCCGGGTGCGCACGGTCGAGGACCTCGGCTCCGAAGTGTTCGTCCACCTCGTCACCGAGCACGCCGGTGCCCCCATCCAGGTGGTCGCCAAGGTCGCCGCGCCGTTCGATGGCCGCGCGGGCGACAATGTGTCCATGCAGCTGAACGGTGTCGTCCACCTGTTCGACTCGGACGGTCCGCGGCTGTGCAGCGGCCGGGGTCGCCTGCGGGGCGCCGGGGCGTGACCGGGCGGGTCGCCCTGATCACTGGCGCGGCCGGCGACATCGGCCGCGCCGCAGCGTTGCGACTGGCCACCGACGGCTGGCGCGTCGCGCTGACCGATCACCCCGGTGCCGGGGACGCGCTGGTCGGTACCGCCGACGCGGTGCGTGCCGCCGGGGGCGAGGCATGGGAACGTCCCTGCGACGTCGTCGACGATGCCGCCGTGTCGGGGCTCGTGTCCGAGTGCGTGGCGTCGTACGGCGCACCGACCGGGTTGTTCAACAACGCCGGCTACCAAGGCCTGTTCGTGGCGACTCCCGACTATCCGCCGGCCGACCTGCGCCGGGTGCTCGACGTCAACGTCGTCGGCGCGTTCCAGGTGCTCCAACACGTCGCCGCGGCGATGATCGCCGGCGGCGTGGGCGGATCGATCGTCTCCAGCGCCTCGATGGCCGGCGTGGGCGGCGCGCCGAACATGCCGGCGTACTCGGCGTCGAAGGCTGCCGTGATCGGGCTGACCAAGTCCGCGGCGAAGGACCTGGCCCCGCACGGGATCCGGGTCAACGCGGTGTCCCCGGCATTCATCGGCCCGGGGAAGATGTGGGACAACCAGGTCGCGGCGCAGGCCGCGGCGCGCAGCCAGTACTACGCACACGACCCGCGCGAGGTCGCCGCGCAGATGATCAACATGGTCCCGTTGCGTCGCTACGGGTCCACTGCCGAGGTCGCTGCGGTCGTCGCGTTCCTCCTGTCCGACGAGGCGTCGTACCTCACCGGGCAGAACCTGGAGGTCACCGGCGGATCGGTGTAGGTCCGCGCGGGCCGTCCGGCGGCGATGATGGTCAGGTGAGCACGCTCGAACTGTCCCGTGGTCTGGCCCGAGTCCGCGGGCTGGTTGGCGATCCGGACACGCTCGTGCGTGCCGTGGCGACCGGTCGCCGCCGTGGAGATGCCACACCGCCGTGGCGCCGTGTCGAGCTGCGCTACGTGGACCTGCGCGGCGGCAGGCACCTGCAGGTGGTCGCCTACGACGCCACGCAGGCGCACACCTCGAACGTGCCGTGCGGCGACGCACTCGCCGAGATCGACCGCCTGCTGGCGATGCCGTTCGGCAACTGGCACGTCGACAGCGTCGACGCGACGGCGCAGCTGCGCGTCACCAAGCGCGGCGGTGCGGTGTGGTCGGCCAGCGCCAGCGAATCCCTCAGGCCGATCGACACGGCCCACGACCGGGCCAGACAGCGCGTGATCGCACCCGACGACCCGGTGCTGGCCGCCCTCGGCGTCAGCGACGGGGCCGGGCGCGTCAAGCCCAGCCGGATGGCCAAGTACAAGCAGGTCGAGGCGTTCGTGCGCGAGCTGGCCGCGGCCGTCGACGAGGCGATGGGCAGTGGGCGGCTGCGCACGCCGGCGGCCACGCGGCCGTGGCACGTCGTCGACCTCGGATGCGGCAACGCCTACCTCACGTTCGCCGCGCTGGCCTGGTTCCGTAGCCGTGGTCTGCCGGTCCACCTGACCGGTGTCGACGTCAAGGAGCAGTCGCGGGCGCACAACGCCGCCGTCGCCGCTCGCCTGGGCGCGACCGGGGAGACCACCTTCGTGGTGGGTGGCATCGCCGACGTCGTGCTCGAACCGGCGCCGGACATCGTCCTCGCCCTACACGCCTGCGACACGGCGACCGACGACGCACTCGCTCGTGGCATCGGTTGGAAGGCGCCGCTGATCCTCGCCGCCCCGTGCTGCCACCACGACATCGCCCGCCAGCTGCGCCGGGCCACGGCGCCCGAGCCATATGGCGCGTTGGTGCGCGACGGCATCCTGCGCGAGCGTTTCGCCGACACGCTGACCGATGCGTTACGTGCCGAGCTGTTGCGCCAGCGCGGCTATCGCGTCGACGTCAACGAGTTCGTCGACAGTGCGCACACGCCACGCAACTCACTCCTGCGATGTGTGCGCGTCGGCGACGGTGAGGGTGATGGTGACGGTGGCAGCGATCGCGGCGAAGGCGATGGCGGGCCGATGCCGGCGTTGGCCGCGGCATGGGACGTGACGCCGCGGCTGGTCGAGCTGCTGGACAGGCGTGCTCAGCGCGGCGGGTACTCGTAGAAGCCGCGGCCGGTCTTGCGTCCGAGCAGCCCCGCCTCGACCATCCGGCTGAGCAGCGGCGGCGGCGCGTAGAGCGGCTCCTTGAACTCGGCGTACATCGACTCGGCCACGGCCATCGTCGTGTCGAGCCCGATCAGGTCGGTCAGCGCCAGTGGGCCCATCGGGTGCGCACACCCGTGGACCATCCCGAGGTCGATGTCCTCGGCCGTGGCGAAGCCGGACTCCATCATCCTGATCGCCGACAGCAGGTAGGGGATCAGCAGCGCGTTGACGACGAACCCGGCGCGGTCCTTGGCTTGGATGACGTGCTTGCCGAGCGTCCGCTCGGACAGGGCGGTCATCGACTCGATCGTGGCCGGGCTGGTCATCAACGACGGGACCAGTTCCACGAGCGGGAGGACGGGCACCGGGTTGAAGAAGTGCACGCCGATCACCCGATCGGGGCGGTGCGTGGCGATAGCCAGCTTCATGATCGGGATCGAGGAGGTGTTCGACGCCAGCACGGCGGTGGGCTTGGTCACGATGCCGTCCAGCTGGTGGAACGCGGCAACCTTCGGGCCCTCCTGCTCGACGATCGCCTCGATCACCAGGTCGCAGTCGGCGAACGCCGACCAGTCGTCACCGAACGACAGGCGGTTCATCGCCGCGTCGAACTCGGCGTCGCTGAGCTTGCCGCGGTTGACGGCCGTCTGCATCGACTTGACGACTCGCTGCTGGCCGCGCTCGACGGCTGCCGCGTCGGCCTCGACCACCTGTACCAGCTGTCCCCGGCGGGCGCACAGCTCGGCGATGCCCGAGCCCATCAACCCGCAACCCAGCACGCCGACGGTCCACTGCTCCGCTTCATCCACGGGAGGCAACACTACGGCCGGATGGCGCGCGGCGGAACAGCCGGCGCCCCGGCGGCGTACCGGTCAGCGCTCGGTGACGAGGTGGACCAGCGTCGGCCGCCCCAGCCTGACCCCGCGGTCGATCGCCTGCAGGGTGTCGGGTGCCGTGTCCACGGTGCAGGCGTCGAACCCGTAGCTCCTGGCCAGCGCGGCGAAGTCCGGGTTGGTCAGCCGGACGCCGATCGGCCGGCCCGGGAACCGGCGCTCCTGGTGGGTACGGATCGTGCCGTAGCACGAGTTGTCGACCAGGAGCACGACGATGGGAGCGTTCTCGTGGATGGCCGTGGCCAGCTCCTGCCCGTTCATCAGGAAGTCGCCGTCGCCGGTGATGCACAGCGCGGTCCGGTCGGGGTGCTGCACCTTGGCAGCGATCGCCGCCGGCACGCCGTAGCCCATCGAACCGAGTACCGGCGCCAGCTGTCGTCCAGGCCGACCATAGGGGTAGCTGCGTTGGAACGGTCGGGTGAAGTTCCCAGCGCCGTTGGTCAGGACTGCGTCGGCGGGGAGCACCCCGGGTAGACCGCGGGCGATGTCGTCCAGCAGCCCCGGCGTCGCGCTCCAGCGCTCGGCATCGGCGCGTCGCTCGGCAGCCCATGCGCTCGGCGCGGTCGGTGCGGTCGGTGCGGCTGCCGGACGGTCCGCGCCGGCTCTGCCGAGCGCGCCGAGGAACGTTTCGGGGTCGGCAACGACGGCCAGGTCAGGCGTCCACACCCTTCCCAGCTCGGCCGAGTCCGGCCGCACATGGATCAGTCGCTGCGGCGATGCCCGACCCCCCAGCAACGTGAAACCGTTGGTCGTCGGGTCGTCCAGCCGATCGCCGATGGCCACCACCAGGTCGGACTGCCCGAGCGCGTCGACCAGTGCAGGGTCGGCACCCAACCCCAACGTGCCGGCGTAGCACGCCAGGCGGTGATCCACCAGGTCCTGGCGGCGGAAGCCGGTCACGATCGGAAGGTCGCCGAACGCCCTGGGGAGCAGCTCCACCGCGGCCTGCGTCCACCTGCTCCCGCCGGCGATGACGACCGGCCGCTCGGCCGAGCCCACCGCGTCCAGCACCGCAGCGGTGACGTCGGAGGCGACGCCGGTGCGCGGCGCGGGACCGATCGCCACGGTCGAGGCATCGGTCGGCCGGTCGAGCACGTCCTCCGGCAGGCCGACGACGACCGGCCCGGGTCTCCCGGACTGGGTCCGTGCCCACGCAGTAGCGACCACCTCCGCAGCCCGATCCGGGTCGGTCAGGCGATGCACCCAGTTGCACATCGGCCCGAACATCGACACCAGATCGAACTCCTGGAACGCATCCCGCCCGACCTGCCGATCCGGGATCAACCCGACCAGGACCAGCAGCGGCGTCTCGTCCTGCTGCGCTGCGTGGACGCCGATCGCCGCGTTCATCAACCCCGGCCCACGCGTCACCATCAGTACACCGGGTGCCCCCGTGAGCTTGCCCGACGCCTCGGCGGCAAACGCTGCCCCGCCCTCCTGCCGGCAGGTGACGAATCGAAGCTCGGGACGATCGCGCAGCGCGTCGAGCACCGACAGGTAGCTCTCGCCCGGCACGCCGAACACGTTCGACGCGCCACAGGCCACCAATTGGGACACGATCAGCTCGGCTGCGGTCGGCACGGCGCCACCTCCGCCGCCAGTCTCGCACCCCTCGCCGGCGCCCGGCCGTTCGGTGGTCGGCACCGGGACCGTGCGTTCCCGCACGTCCCGAATCGTCCGTGACGAAACTGCCGCCGAGGCCAGGTCAGTGCGCGGCGGACCCAGCCTGGTGTCAGTCCGATCCGGTGACGGATCCGTCGACGAACCCGCTGGCCCTGCGCCGCCGTCGTGCGCCATCCCGAATCGTCCGTGACGAAACTGTCGCCGAGGGCAGGGCAGGGCAGGGCAGGACAGGGCAGCGCAGGGCAGGGCAGCGCAGGGCAGGGCAGGGCGCCGCCGATCGTTGTCGTCTCGTTCTGAATCGTCCGTGACGAAACTGTGGTCGAGGGCAGGGCAGGGGAGTGCAGGGCCGTGCAGGGCGGTGCGCCGCCGATCACTTTCGTGTCGTTCCGAATCGTCCGTGACGAACTGGCTGGGCCCGATCGCAGGTCGTCGGCAGCCGACGGTGAGTCGAGGTCGCGCCGCCCCCACGGCGACACCCACCGGGCCACGCGATGTTGCGTCACGGACGATTCGGCACGGGCGGTTCGAGGCCGGACGATTCGTCACGGACGGTTCGGCACGCTGCGGTTGGGCATCCGATGGATCGGCATCGACGGGACGATTCGACACGGACGATTCGACACGGACGATTCGACACGGACGATTCGACACGGACGATTCGACA
>CAZMHG010000202.1:0-5742 GCA_964565975.1 uncultured Ilumatobacteraceae bacterium
CAGTGGCTCGCCCCCGGGCGGTTCGATCTTGACGACCACGGCGCCGAGATCGAGCAGCGATCGGGTCACCACCGGTCCGGAGAGGTGATGGGCGAGGTCGAGCACGACGATGCCGTCGAGCGGGCGTGGCGGCCCGGACACGCCGCCGGCTGACGTGTCGCTTGCCGGCGTGTCGCTTGCTGACGTGCCGCCGGCTGGCACCTGGCTGGGTGACGTGCCGCCGGGTGAGGTGGATGTCGGTGTGACCGGTGTGATCTCGGCGAGCCTACTCCCGCAATAATGCGTGCACAAGCAACGAGCTTGCCGGCAAGACGCCGTGCCGCGACGCCGACGAGGCCGGTGCCGCGTGGTGCTGCGGAGCGAATGTCCGGCGATTCCCCCAACTACATGCTTGCGCAAGCACGTTATTCCTGACATACTGGCGGACGCAGCGCCAACCTTCGGCGCGTGGGGCGCATCTTCGAGAGGATGATGATGTTGGGAGATTGGGGAACGCTCGAGGTGTCGCGAGACGGCTCGGTGCTCACGATCACGTTGAACCATCCTGAGTCGCGCAACGCAGCGAGCAACCGGAACATCGCGGAGTTGTACGAACTGCTGCACCAGGTGGCCGCCGACGAGGACCTCGCCGTCGTCATCCTCACCGGTGCCGGTCGGTTCTTCTGCCCGGGCGCCGACATCGGTGCCGTCGCCGCGGGTGACACGGTTCAGATCGTCGACGGCGAGGCCGCACCGATGTACGACGTCGCCGCCTACCTCCACGTGCTGCCGCAGTTCACCGTGGCAGCGATCAACGGCGGCTGCGCCGGTGCCGGCATGGGATACGCGCTCGCCTGCGACATGCGCGTGGCCACGGCGTCCGCCAAGTTCACGACGGCGTTCCTGAACCTCGGGGTGCCCGGCGACCTGTGCCTTCCGTGGTTGCTGCCGGCGATCGTCGGGCCGGCACGGGCCCGGCATCTCTCGTTCCTGCCGGACAAGTTCACGGCGGCGCAGGCACTTGAGTGGGGACTGGTCACCGAGGTGTTCGCCGACGACGAGTTCCGGGCGTCGGTCGGGCAGCTCGCCGCGCGGCTCGGTTCGATGAAGCCCGCTGCCGTGCGGGCATTGAAGGACCACTACATCGCGGCCGAGACGTCCAGCCTTGCCCAGTACGCACGCTACGAGGCGGCCTACAACGTGGCGCACTTCGACCCGTCAGGCTTCGCGCCGCGCGCACCCGAGGCACGCTGATGAGCACCGCGGCGACATCCGCTGACGCGCCGGCGAGCGCGCTGTCCGGGCTGCGGGTCATCGACCTGACCGACACCAGCGGATACATCTGCGGCCACACGCTGGCCCAACTCGGCGCCGACGTCATCAAGGTCGAACGCCCAGGGGGCGACGCCGATCGCGCCACGGCGCCTGCCTCGGACACCGGCGTCGGGTTCGCCTGGTGGGCGCTGAACAGCGGCAAGCGGGGCGTGACCCTGGACCTGGCCACCGTCGACGGGCGATCCGTCCTGCGCCGGCTGTTGGACACCGCCGATGTCGTCATCGAGTCCGGCGAGCGCAGCCTGCTCGCATCGCTCGGCCTCGACCAGGCTCAACTGGCCGCCGAGTTCCCGCGGCTGATCGTCACCTCGATCTCGCCGTACGGCGCCACCGGACCGCGCGCCGGCAGCCCGGCAACCGACCTCACGGTCCAGGCGTTGGGCGGGCACATGTACGTGACCGGCGACGAGGACCGCTCACCCGTCCGCGTCGGGTTGCCGGTCTCCGGCCTTCACGCCGGCGTCGAGGCCGCGGCGATGACACTGGTCGCGGTCTACGAGCGCCAGACCTCCGGACTTGGCCAGTACATCGACGTGTCGATGCAGGAGTGCCTGCTGTGGACGATGTTGAACACCACGATGACCTGGGAACTCACCGGGCGCATCGAGGGCCGCGGCGGCGCGGTGCGCAAAGAACGCGCCAGCACGATCATGACCCGGCTGATCTGGGACTGCGCCGACGGCCTGGTGCACTTCGTGCCGGTTGGCGGCGGGGGCGGGCGGTCGCGGGTCAAGTCGTGGGACCGCTTCGCCTCGTGGATGGAGTCCGAGGGCTTCGGGGCGCCGATCCTGCGAGCCCGCGACTGGAACGGTGCGGATCAGCACTCGATGACCCAAGAGGAGTACGACGCGATCGCCGCTGCGATCAAGCCGTTTCTCATGCAGCACACGGTCGCCGAGCTGTACGACCGTGCCGTCGTCGACGGCTTGCTGCTCGCTCCGGTGAGCACCGTGCGCGAGGCCCTCGCCAGCCGTCAGCTGGTGGAGCGCGAGTACTTCCAGCGGCTCGATGACGATCAGCTCGGCGAGGTGGCCATGCCAGGGGCGTTCGCCCGGCTCAGCGTCACGCCGCTGAGCCCGCTCGGTCCGCCCCCACACGCCGGTCAGCACAACGAGGCGGTCCTCGGCGAGCTGCTGTCGGACGCCGAACGCCGTGACCTGACGGCAAGGGGGATCATGTGAGCACGTCGCAGCAGCAGCGTCCCGCCCTCGTCGACCAACCCGCTTCGGGGCCGTTCGCCGGCCTGAAGGTGGCCGACTTCACCTGGGCCGCGGCGGGGCCGATCATCACCAAGCAACTCGCCGACCTCGGTGCCATGGTCGTGCGCGTCGAGTCGACCAAGCACCCCGACAGCGTGCGCTTCGGCGGGCCGTTCAAGGACGACATCCCCGGCCTGAAGAGCAGCGGATTCTTCGCCGACTTCAACACGTCGAAGCGCAGCCTGGCCCTGAACATGGCCAACCCGGCTGCCCACGACGTGGCCCGTCGCCTGATCTCGTGGTCCGACGTGGTCACCGAGACGTTCACGCCGCGGGTGATGCGCCAGTGGGGCCTGGCCTACGAGCAGATCTCGCAGGAGCGTCCCGATCTGATCATGCTCAGCAGCTGCCTGCAGGGTGCCACCGGCCCGTACCGCGAGTACGCCGGCTATGGCGGCCAGGGCGGCGCGCTGGCGGGGATCCACTACCTCACCGGCTGGCCGGACCGCGAACCCGCCGGCCCGAAGGGCGCCTACACCGACACCATCGTGCCCCGCTTCGGGGTCGCCCTGCTGGCCGCTGCGCTGATCCACCGGCGGAACACCGGCCGCGGCCAGCACATCGACCTGGCCCAGATCGAGGCCGCGTTGCAGTTCCTCGCGCCGGAGATCGCGGACTACTCGGTCACCGGGCGGGTCGCCGAGCGGCGCGGCAACCGCAGCTGGACGTCGGTGCCGTGCGGCAGCTTCCCGTGCGCCGGCACCGATCGCTGGGTGGCGATCGAGGTGCGCGACGACGACGAATGGCAGCGCCTGACCAAGGTGATGGGATCACCGCCATGGGCCACCGACCTCGACCTCGCCACGGTGGCCGGTCGGCGTGGCCACGAGGACGAGATCGAAGCGGCGATCGCCGCATGGACTGCCGGCCTGGACGCCCGCGAGGCGATGCAACTGCTGCTCGAAGCGGGCATCCCGGCCGGGCTGGTGCAGGACGCCAAGGATCTGTTCGAGGACCCCCAACTCGAGGCGCGCGGACACTTCGTCGCGCTGGAGCACCCCGAGATGGGCAGCGCCCGGTACAACGGCCCGGCGCACCGCTTCTCACGCACGCCCGCTCGGCTCCGCTCGTCGGCGCCGCTGCTCGGCGAGCACACGCACGACGTGATGCACATGCTCGGGTACTCCGAGGCGGACGTCGAGCGCATGGTCCAGGACGACATCCTCGTCTGAACACTGAGGAGACACCACAATGCTCAACGCAGAGAGAAACGCGACCCTCACCTCGGTGGGCAAGGGCACCCCGATGGGCGAGCTGCTGCGCCTGTACTGGATGCCGGTCATGCCCAGCGCCGACCTTGCGCCTGGCGCCAAGCCGACACGGATCCGGCTGCTCGGCGAGGACCTCGTCATCGCCCGTTCCGCGGCCGGCGAGGTGTCGATGCTGGCGGCACGCTGCCCGCACCGCGGCGCCCCGATGGCCTACTCGCGCAACGAGGAGTGCGGTCTGCGGTGCATCTACCACGGCTGGCTGTTCTCGTCCGAGGGTGCCTGCGTGGAGATGCCCAACGAGGCACGTTCGACGCAGCTGATCAACTCGGTGCGCATCGGCGCGTACCCCTGCCGCGAACGCAACGGTGTCATCTGGGGCTACATGGGCCCGGACGACGAACCGCCGCAACTCCCGGACGTGGAGTGGAACATGGTTCCCGCCGACCAGGTGTTCGTCTCCGTACGGGTGCAGCACTGCAACTGGGTGCAGGCGTTGGAGGGCGAGATCGACTCCAGCCATGCGCCGATCCTGCACGGCCGAGTCGACGGTGGAGGCCTGCGCACGCGGACGACGTGGGACGACGACCTGGATCCGCGGCTCGAGGTGCGCGACACGCCGTACGGCGTCGCGGTTGCGGCACGGCGCGACACGGGAGCGTCGAGCTACTGGCGGATCAACCAGTTCCTGATGCCGTTCTACACGCTGGTGCCGCCGACGAGCCCGTACCCGAACCTGAGCGGGCATGCGTGGGTTCCGATGGACGACACGACCACGCTGACGTTCATGTTCTCCTACCAGCCGGCCGAGCCGCTGCCCGAGAAGGTCGTCAACCTGTACCGCAACGGTCCTCGCGGTCGCGAGTCGGGACACATGACCGACCACGGGCACCTCACCGGCCCGGAGGCCGACTCCAAGCCGTTCGGCCGCTACTGGCCGGTGCTGTCGGCGGAGAACGACTACGGCTACAACCCGGAGTACGAGGCGTCGCACTTCTCCGCGCTGCCCGGCTTGTGGGTGCAGGACGCCGCATGCCAGGAGGGCATGGGCGCGATCGTCGACCGGTCCGTCGAGCACCTCGGGTCCAGCGACTCCGGGATCATCCGCATGCGACGCACGCTGCTCGACGCTGCGGCAGCGCTGCAAGAGCGCGGGGAGCGCCCGCCGAGCGCCACCGATCCCGCGGTGTACTCGGTGCGTGCCGCGTCGCCCACGCTGCCGGTCGAGACCGACTGGGTTGCCGGGTCCGAGCCGTTCACGGTGGCGGCCGGTGACTTCGGGTATGACATCCTCTGAACCCTCCCCGGTCGTTCCGGCACGCGATGCGCTCACCGCGCCGTTCTGGTCGGCGACCGCGGTCGGCGAACTGCGATTGCAGCGATGCACCGCATGCGGCCGGTTCGCCTTCCCGCCCACGGTTCGGTGCCGCGCCTGCCGTTCGTCCGTACTCGAGTGGGAGCGGCTCAGCGGCGACGGGACGATCCACAGCGCGTGCACCTATGCCGCACCGCCGGCGCCCGGCTTCACCGCGCCACACGTCGTCGTACTCGTGCAACTGGACGAGCAGCCGGACATCGTGCTGACCTCGTCCTGGCCGGCGCCGTCGGCGCCGCCGGCTGGCGCACGCGTGCGCGTCTCGTTCGTCCCGAACGGTGACGAGACGTTGCCCGTGTTCGTGCCGGTGAGCGCGCCGTGACCACGGGTGCCGCGGTCGTCGGCGTCGGCTCCACACCGGTCACTCGCCGCGCCGAGCGATCGATCGTCGCCGTGGCAGTGGAGGCGATCGACGCCGCGCTCGCCGACGCCGGCATCGGGCACGACGACGTCGACGGGTGCATCGGGGTCGCCTACTCGCCCAACGGTGGTCCGCAGGTGGCCGGCGTCGACCAGGTGACGAGCGCGCTCGTCACCCATCAGCTGGGGTGGCGCCCGCGGGTGAGCTGCGACGTGTTCGCCATGG
>CAZMHG010000203.1:0-5729 GCA_964565975.1 uncultured Ilumatobacteraceae bacterium
GTCGCCGTCGGTGTCGCCGGCCGTGACGCGGTTGATGATGTCGCACTTGTACGGCTGGTCGGCGAACAGGGCGAGCGCCTCGGCGGCGCTCATCTCGATCCGTTGAAACGGCTGATCGGCAGCGATGATGCGCTGCATCTCGGCCTCGACCGCGGCCAGGTCCTCGTCGCTGAACGTCCGCCCACCGGGCAGCTCGAAGTCGTAGTAGAAGCCGTCGGCGATCGCCGGGCCGATCGAGTACTTGGCGCCCGGGAACAGGCGCGTCACGGCTTGGGCCATCACGTGCGAGGTGCTGTGGCGCAGGACGTGGCGCCCGGCGTCGGTGTCGGCGGTGACGATCTGCACCGTGTCGCCGTCGGCCAGCGTGGCGTTCAGATCGCGCTCGGTGCCGTTGACCACTGCCGCGAGGGCCGCCTTGGCCAGCCGCGGGCCGATCGACGCAGCGAGGTCGGCGGTCGTCGAGCCCTCGGCCAGCGAACGTAGCGAACCGTCAGGGAGCAGGACACTGATCTCAGCCATAGCTCGCTCAGTGTACGAGCCGGTCTCCGCCCGACCCCGTGGAGTTGCACCGCACACGGCGCGGGGCCGCACCGAGGACGCCGCGGCTACTGCCCGGCGAGGACCGGTTGCTGCTCTTCGATGGAGACCACGGCCACACGCGCCGGGCCGGCCGGCGCAGCGTCGATCGGCGTGCCGGCGTACACGTCGCGGTACGTCTGGCCGCTCAGCTCGCGGATCTCGAACATCAGCTCGTCGGTGATCTGGCGCAGGACGCGGTGGTCGTCGGCACGGTTGCGGTACCGCTGCACGTTGAGGGGCCGGCCGACGGAGATCTTCACGGGGAGGCGCAGCTTGGGCAGGCTGGCCTCGGGCGGCTGGACCTCGCGGGTGCCGACGATGCCGACCGGGTAGATCGGGCACCCGACCTTCAGCGCCAGGCGCGCCGCCCCGGTACGGCCCTTGTACAGGTAGCCGTCGCGGCTGCGCGTGCCTTCGGGGAAGATGCCGAACAGCTCGCCGCGGCGCAACACGCGCTCGGCGGTGTCCAGCGCGGCTTGGCTCTTGTCGCCACCGCTGCGGTCGATCGGGATCATCCCGAGCGCCGGGAACACGTACTTCGTCTTCCAGTCGTCCATGTACTCGGCCTTGCCGACGAAGCTGATGTTGCGCGGCACGTGGAGCATCAAGAACGCGCTGTCGAGGAAGCTGATGTGGTTCGAGGCGAGGATCGCCGGGCCGCTCGCCGGCAGGCGATCGAAGCCGCTGAGTTGGAACTGCCAGCCGCGCTTGGCCAGCGGGCCGACGACGCGGCGCACGCGGTTCTGCAACTCGCCGGCGCCTTGGGCCTTCACAGCGCGTCCCGCAGCGACTCGGTCATCGGCCCGAGTGTAGGCCAGCCAGGCGTCCAGACAGAGGCGCCGGTGTCACGTCCGTGTGAACGTCACAGGACGATCCCGAGCAACGCGGCAGCGGCGTCGACCCGGTGACCGGCCCGCGCCGCGTCGTCGATCGCGTTCAACGCCCCGGGGGTGTCGAGGTCGTCGTCGAGGCAGACCCGCGCCTCGGCGAGCGCCGCCGTCCCGTCGCCGCCGGCCGCGGCACGCCACGTGTCGAGCCGGGCCGCGTTGCGCTCCATCAGCTCGTCGTCCCACTCCCACTCGCGGCGGTAGTGGTGGTCGATGATCCCGGTGCGGATCACGGCAGGGTCCCACACCTGGCGCAGCCGGTCGATGAAGACCAGGTTGCCCAGGCTCTTGGACATCTTGTGCCCGTCCATGAACACCATCGCGACGTGCATCCAGTGGCGGACGAACGGGACGCCCGTCGCTGCCTGTGTCTGGGCCCGCTCGCACTCGTGGTGCGGGAAGATCAGGTCGGTCCCGCCACCGTGCAGGTCGATCGTCGGGCCCAGCTCGCGCAGGGCCAGCGCGCTGCACTCGATGTGCCAGCCGGGGCGACCGGGGCCCCACATCGTGTCCCACGACGGCTCGCCCATCGTCGACGGCTGCCACAGCACGAAGTCGAGCGGGTTGCGCTTGTTCGGGTCGTCGACGTTGCCGCCGCGCTCGTCGGCCAGGGCGAGCATCTCTTCGGTGCTGTAGCTCGACAGCGCGCCGAAGTCGGGGCAGCTGGATACGTCGAAGTAGACCGCGCCGCCCGCCTCGTAGGCGTGGCCGCGGTCGAGGACGTGGCCGATGATGTTGCGGATGTCCGGGATCGCCGACGAGGCCCGCGGCGTGGCATGCACCGGGAGCACGTTCAACGCCTCGAGGTCGCGCTCGAAGCGCGCCTCTTCGCCCGCGGCCAGGTCCAGATAGTGCACCCCCAGTTCGCGCGCCTTGGCGAACAGCGGATCGTCGACGTCGGTGACGTTGCGCACGCACTTGACGGTGTGCCCGAGGTCGATCAGCCGCCGTTGGAGGACGTCGTAGGTGAGGAACGTGAACGCGTGGCCGAGGTGCGTGGAGTCGTACGGGGTGATCCCGCACGTGTACATCAGCACCTCGTCGCCCGGCTCGAACGGCACGACCGCCTGGCGCGCCGTGTCGAACAGGCGCATCGTCACGTGGCGCCCTGGGGGTCGCGCTTGATGCCCGTCAGCTTCGGCGCGACTCGGGTCTTGTAGCGCACGTTGAGCTGCAGCAGCACGGCGGTGAACGCCTCGATCGCCGTGGCGTTGGACAGCTCGCCGGAGTCGAGGGGGCGGCAGCCGGGGATGTGGGACACGATGTCGCTCACGGTGCGCACCGCGTTGACGTCGTCGCCGCAGATCAGCACGTCGGAGTCGATCGGTTCGCCGAGGTGGCCCAGCTCCTTGGCCGGCAGGTGATGGAACGCGGCGACGACCCGACAGCGCGGCACGGCGGCCTGGACGTGCGCAGCCACGCTGCCCCGCGGCGGCACCAGCGGCTGGAACTCGTGACCCACCCGCACCAGCGCGTTGGCCATGCTGACGACCACCTTGCCGGCCAGGTCCTCTTCGTTCTCCTGCGCCGTGGTGGCCGCCGAGTCCCACGGTGTGGCGATGATCACCAGGTCGCATTGGCTGGCCGCGGCGTTGTCGCCGTAGCCGAGCCGCTCGCCCAACTCGGGCCAGCGCGAGATCAGCCCGTCGCGGACCTCCATCGCCCGGTATCGGGATCGGGATCCGATGACCACGTCGTAGCCGACCGAGGCCAGGCGCGCCCCGAGCGCGCTCCCCGCAGGACCAGTTCCACCAAGGATTCCGACACGCATTCAACGAGTATGACCCATCCGGTCGGGATTCCGCGAAGCAATGTAGGGTGCGCCCATGGGTCTGCTCGACGGCAAGAACATCGTCATCACGGGTGTCCTGACCGACGCCTCGCTCGCCTTCACCACCGCGCGCATCGCCCAGGAGCAGGGCGCGAACATCGTGCTCACAGGTGCCGGCCGGGCACTGTCGCTCACCCAGCGCACGGCGCGCAAGCTGCCCCAGCCGGTCGAGGTGTACGAGTTGGACGTCACCGTCGCCGAGCATCTCACCGCCGTGCGCGACACACTGCGGGCCACATGGGGCCGGGTCGACGGGGTCCTGCACGCCATCGGGTTCGCCCCGGCGGTGTGCCTCGGTGACGACTTCATGGCGGCCACGTGGGACGACGTGTCGGTGGCGATGAACGTCAGCGCGTACTCGCTCAAGGCGCTGGCCGACGCGTTCGTCCCGCTGATGACCGACGGTGGTTCGATCGTCGCACTCGACTTCGACAACACTGTCGCCTGGCCGGCGTACAACTGGATGGGCGTGTGCAAGTCCGCGCTGGAGAGCGTCAATCGCTACCTGGCCAAGGAGCTCGGCCCGAAGCGGATCCGCTGCAACCTCGTCGCCGCCGGGCCGATCCGCACGATGGCGGCCAAGAGCATCCCCGGGTTCAAGAAGTTC
This sequence comes from uncultured Ilumatobacteraceae bacterium, assembly GCA_964565975.1. Taxonomy (GTDB): domain Bacteria; phylum Actinomycetota; class Acidimicrobiia; order Acidimicrobiales; family Ilumatobacteraceae; genus JAKOUY01. The sequence continues at coordinate 3,905 of CAZMHG010000203.1, forward strand.
GAGGACGTGTGGGGCGAGCGCGCCCCGCTCGGCTGGGACATCAACGACGCCGAGCCCGTCGCCCGCACCACCGTCGCCCTGCTCAGCGACTGGTTCCCGGCGACCACCGGCGAGATGATCCACGTCGACGGCGGCTACCACGCCGTCGGCGCGTAACGACCGCAGCCGCACTCATGCCCAACCGGCTCGCCGACGAGATCAGCCCGTACCTGCGCCAGCACGCCGACAACCCGGTCGACTGGCATCCGTGGGGCGCCGCGGCGTCGGCCGAGGCAGCACGGCGTGACGTGCCGATCCTGCTGAGCGTCGGCTACTCGGCGTGCCACTGGTGTCACGTCATGGCGCACGAGTGCTTCGAGGATCCCGAGGTCGCGGCGGTGATGAACGAGCTGTTCGTCAACGTCAAGGTCGACCGCGAGGAACGCCCCGACGTCGACACGGTGTACATGGACGCCGTCCAGGCGATGACCGGCCGCGGCGGCTGGCCGATGACGGTGTTCCTCACGCCCGACGGCCACCCGTTCTACGGCGGGACGTACTTCCCCAAGCCCCAGTTCCTGCAACTGATGCGGGCGATCGACGACGTCTGGCGCAACCGCCGCCAGGACGTGCTGACCAACGTCGACGCGCTCGGCGAGGCGATCCGGCGGACCGAGGGTCTGCGCGCCGCCGACACGCTGCCCGGCACCGACGCGCTCAACGCCGCGCTCGGCGCGGTGTCGGGCACCTTCGACGCCGAGTGGGGCGGCTTCGGCAACGCCCCCAAGTTCCCCTCGACGATGACACTCGACCTGTTCACCCGGGCCTCCCTGGCCACCGGGGCCGCACCGGCCGAGCAGATCGTGACCACCTCGCTCGACGCGATGGCCAGCGGCGGGATCTACGACCACGTCGGCGGCGGGTTCGCGCGCTACAGCGTGGACCGCGAGTGGCTGGTGCCGCACTTCGAGAAGATGCTCTACGACCAGGCACTGCTGATCCGCACGTACACCCACGCATGGCAGGTGTTCGGACACGAGCGCTGGCGGCAGGTCGTCGCCGAGACGGTCGGCTACGTGCTGCGCGACCTGCGCCATCCCGAGGGCGGGTTCTACTCCGCCGAGGACGCCGACTCCCCCGACGAGCACGGCCACGGGCACGAGGGCCTGTTCCACACGTGGACCGCCGACGACGTCCGCGCCGTGCTCGGCGCGGACCAGGCCGGGATCGCGCTCGACTGGTACGAGTTCGGCGACACGCCCAACTTCGAAGGCCGCACGATCCCCGCGCGGCGCCACCACCGCGGCGAACTGCTCCGCCCGCCCGACGTCGAGCGCGCTCGGGTCGCGCTGTTCACAGCGCGTGCCGCGCGCCGTCGCCCGTTGCTCGACGACAAGGTCCTCGCCGAGTGGAACGGGTTGATGCTCTCGGCGCTGTGCGAGGCCGCGGCCGCGTTCGGGCGTGACGACTGGACGGCGGCAGCGGTGGCCAACGGCGAGTTCCTGCTCGACAACATGCAGGCGGCCGACGGCCGGTGGTACCGCTCGTGGCATGCCGCAGGCACGCCCCAGGCCCGGCACGACGCGCTCGCCGCCGACCGCGCCGCGCTGATCGACGGGTTCACCCGCCTGGCCGAGCTCAGCGGTCAGGCGCGATGGATCGACGCGGCGCGCCGCACGGCCGACGTCCTGCTCGACCACTTCTTCGACGTCGACAACGGTGGGCTGTTCACCACCGCCGACGACGGCGAGGCGTTGATCACCCGCGGCAAGGATCTGCTCGACCAGGCCACGCCGGCGGCCAACTCGCTGGGCGCGCTGGCCCTGTACCGGCTGGGTGCGCTCAC
>CAZMHG010000204.1:0-5702 GCA_964565975.1 uncultured Ilumatobacteraceae bacterium
CGCAGGTCGCGGTCGGCGAGACGCTGCTGCGGTTCGCCGCCAGCTCGGCCGACGCAGTGCAGATCTTCAGCGGCGGCTGAAACCAGCAGCGTCGGCCGGCGGTGGCCGCCCGGAGCTTTGTCGCCCGAACCGCACCGCCGGAGAACGCCGGGCGGGCCCGAACGCCCTACGTGAGCTTGCCGATCCAGGCGATGAAGTCGTCCGGGTCCTGGTTCGCGCCGTGGCCGGCATCCCAGTACATCAGCAGGTTGACGTCGTCGCCGAGGTTCGCCGCACGCGTGGCCAGGTTGGCGATGACCGTGGGTGAGGTGTCCGAGTCCGACGTGCCGACACGCAACCACCAGTGGGTCGCACGGGACGCGTTGGGCCCGGCGAGGAAGTGCATCGGGTTCATCATGTCGATCGTCGCCGGCAGGTCGTCGTCGAGGGTCGCGGTGGGGTCGCCGCTCTCGTGCCGCAGGCTGTACTCGGTGAAGTGGCGGGCGTTGGTCGATTCGTTGCCGAACAGGATGTTCTCGGCGCGCGACAGGTCGAAGCCGTCGAACGCCGGGATCGACTTGGATCGCCCGCAGTGCGCGGCGAAGTCGGCGAGCGTGAACGTGGCCGTGGTGCCGTCGTAGGCCAGCCAGGAGTTGGCGCTCAGGTAGGTCGTCCGGTCGGTGTCGGAGAGCGCGGCGAGATACGTCGCCGCAGCGGGCTGGAGGTAGGTGGCCAGGAGGAACTCGGGATAGGTGTCGACGGTCAGCGCGGACCCTGCGCCGTCGGTCAGCCCGAGCCCGGCGAGGTAGCCGGCAAATGCACTGGACAGCTCGCCCGACACCGTCTGGTCGACGCTGCCGACCTTGCCGAAGACGAACTCGTAGGCCATGTCGGCGTGGTCCAAGTCGGTGATCGGGCACCACGCGCCGACGGCGACGAGCGTCTCGTCCGCCTCGGCCGCACCGAGCAGGGTGAGCTGCTCGTCGAAGGCGTTGCTGCCGGCCGAGGCGCCGAGCAGGGCGGACAGTGCGCCGCCGGCGCTCGTGCCGCACGAGACGATCCGCGCGGTGTCACCGGGGAGCACGCCCTTGTTGAAGTGGACGTAGCGCAGTGCTGCGGTGAGGTCGACGATGCACGCAGGGGCCTTGCCGAAGTAGGTGCCGTCGGCAGCCTGGTTGTCCCGGCCGCGGCAACCAGGGGTGACCACCACGTAGCCGGCGGCGAGGGCCAGTTGGTCGGTCCTCGCGCCGCCCTGGCCGGCGAAGCCGCCGCCCGCGCCGCCGGACCCTCCGCCCGCCGGCGGTGTCGAACCGCCTGACGGTGGTCCGCCCGCGGGCATGCTCCCTCCTGCTGGTGGTCCGCCCGTCCCTCCTCCGGCCGGCATCGAGCCACTCGGCGGGCTGCCTCCCTGGCCACCCGGAGGCGTACCGCCGCCGGTCGCTGCACCGCTGGCAGCGGCGGACAGGTAGCCGCCGACGGTGATGTTGAACAGGATCGGCGCGCTGCTCGCGTCGACTGCTGCGCCGTCGATCCCGACGGGGACGGCGACGTTCAGGCTCTGGTAGCCGACGTCCACGGGGTTCATCACGTAGGGGAGCGCCGACCACGATCGGTAGGTGACCGCCTTCGAACCAGCCGCCGTGGTCACCGTGGTGGTCTGCTCGGTGAACGCGTCGGCCGGGAAGGCCAACGACGCGACGCCACCGGCGCTGCTGCCCGAAGCACCGGTGCCCGACGTACCGGTGCCCGACGTACCGGTGCCCGACGTGCCGATGCCGGAGGTGGTGGCCGGTGTCGTGGAGCGCGTGGCGGCGAGGCCGCGTCCGCCGAGGACGCCGGCCAGGCCGACGCCGAGCATCCCGCCGAGTGCACCACGTCGGGTCAGCTGCCAGGACCGCTCGTCGTCGCGTGCGCCCGGTGGGTTGTGGATCAGTTCGTCGTTCATGCCGCCATGGTGACCCGCGTTCCTGGCGATCTGCTGGCGAGCGAGTTCGGGGTTGATCTGTGCGACGCCGCGTCCGGTGCGGTCAGCCGAGGAGTTCGTCGAGCAGCGCCTGCTGGCGGTGTGCCGGCCACGAGTCCGGATCGAACAGCGCCTGGATGGCGATCCCGTTCGACGCGGCGATCAGCCGCTCGGCAACCCGGCGGGCGTCACGTGCGGTCGTCGCCATGCCCGCGTCGCGGACCTGGGCGGTGACGTGCTCGCGGAACTCGCGGTACGCCTCGCGCTGGACGGTGGCCGCATCCGGATCGCTCGCCGCATGTGTGCAGCAGGCCAGCGTCACCAGCCAGTGTCGGCGGCGGTCCTCGTCGATCGGCAGGGCACCCTCGAGCGCCGCGCGCAGGCGGACGGATGCGGGCGCGTCGTCGTCCTGTGGCCGCAGCGAGCGCCGGTGGGCAAGCGACTGCTGGAACGTGTGGACCAGCAGTTCGTGCTTGTCGGCGAAGTAGTGCGTCACCGCGCCCGTCGTCCAGCCGGCTTCGGCGGCAACCTCGCGCATCGTCGCTGCGTCGATGCCCGACCGGGCGATCACGCGGGCGGCAGCATCGGTAATCTCGGCTCGTCGGGCCTCGACGTCGACCAAGCGCGGCATGGACTTGATTGTATCACAGTTGTTATGTAACATCCGTTAGGTTATCGATCTCAGGTACGGAGGTAGCAGACATGGTCCACATCCCAACCCGTGGCGACGTCCCGGTCCGTTTGGGCCCCGCCGTCCAGAACGTGCCGGACTTCGGCCCGAGGGTGATGAACCGCAGCCCGTACACCGACCCGATCCAGTTCGAGATGGAGCGCGACAAGGTGCTCAACACGACCTGGCTGCTGGCCGGCCGGAGCGAGCAGATCAAGGGCGTCGGTGACTGGATCAGCTTCGAGAGCCACGGCGAGACCGTCGTCGTCACCCGCCAGGCCGACGGTTCGCTGAGTGCGTTCCACAACGTGTGCATGCACCGCGGCCCGTCGTTCGTGACGGAGTGGAAGGGCTGCGGTGCGCGCCGGTTCACCTGCCCGTACCACGGCTGGGTGTACGACACCACCGGCAAGGTGGTCGGCGTCCCCGAGCGTCAGGACTTCAGCGCCGAGCACTTGCACGATCTGCGCGCCCCGGCCGTGGCAGCCGACGAGTGGGGTGGGTTCGTGTGGGTCAACCTGGCGGGCCCCGACAAGGCGCCGTCGCTGCAGAGCTGGATCGGCGAGGACATCATGACCGACCTCGGCCAGTACCGGATGCAGGACATGGTCCTGCTCGACGTGCTCGAGTGGGACGTGCCGGTGAGCTACAAGGCCGTCGTCGACGGGTTCAACGAGATCTACCACACGGCATCGCTGCACCACGTCGGTGGCGACTGGACCAGGTCCGCGCGTGACAGCACGTTCCACTTCGTCAACGACCACAACTACATGTGCTTCGTCCCACGCCACCAGCACCGTGATGCGTTGGAGGAGGCCTGGGATCATCACAAGTGGGCGATCTGCCACTACGTGGTGTTCCCCAACACGGTCTTCAACTGCAACCCCGAGCACATCCAGGTGTTCAACCCGATCCCGATCGACGTCGACCGGACCCGCTTCCTGTGCTGGGAGATCATCTACCCCGGCGACGAGAACGACCCGGAGTACGTGGAGTACCGCAACCGCATGCAGGCGCACTGGGACCACCTGAAGGGGGTCGTCGGCGAGGACATCGACATCTATCAGCAGCTCAAGCGGACCAAGCGGTCGAGCGCCTACGTCAACAACATCCTGTCGGAGCGGGAGTGCAAGATCGCCCACTACCACGAGACCATGGCGAAGATGATCTCCGCGTGACCGACCTACTGCTGGGGGAGGGCGGCCTGTCCCGTGTTGGCCGTGACGCCGCCGTCCACCGGCAGGGCGACGCCGGTGATGAACGACGCCGCCGGCGACGCCAGGAACACGATCGCCTCGGCGATCTCAGTCGGGTCGGCCCAGCGCTGCATCGGCACCGCCCGGCGCAGCAGCTCGAAACGGCCCGGGTCGTCGGCACCAAGGTGACCGGTCATGCCGGTGTGCGTGGGGCCAGGGCACACCGCGTTGACGCGGATGCCCTCGGCGGCGACGTCCATCGCCACGCACTGCACGGCGTTGATCACGGCCGCCTTTGCCGCGCCGTACGGGAAGCGGTTCGGCTCGCCGCGCAGGCCGGTGTTCGACGACGTGACGACGATCGCCCCGCCACCGGCGCGTCGCATCGCCGGGATCGCGGCGCGCATGCCCAGCACCACCGCGCGCAGGTTGACCGCCAGGCTGCGGTCGAGGATCGCCAGGTCGATCGTGTCGACCTTCCCCGAGCCGCGCACGCCGGCATTCAGCACGGCCACGTCAAGGCGTCCCCACGTCTGCTCGGCGAGCTCGACCGCGGCCCGATTGACGGCCTCGTCGGTCACGTCGCCGGTGATCCAGCGCACGGCGGCGTCCGGCGCGACGTCACCCACCACGCGGTCGACGGCGAGTACCGCCGTGCCGTCGGCGAGCAGCCGCGCGACGGTCGCCTTGCCGATCCCGGACGCGGCACCGGTCACCATTGCCACGCGGCGGGGATCGTTGGTCATCGGCCCAGTCTGTCAAAGCGCCTCGCGCCGCAGGGCAGCGACGGCGCTGGCCGGCAACTCGTCTCATTACACACGGAACACGGAGCATCACATGGGCAATCGTCTTGACGGTCTGGTCGCCGTCGTCACCGGAGGCGCCAGCGGCATTGGCGAAGCCACCGTCGGGCGGTTCGTCCAGGAAGGCGCACGGGTGGTCGTCGCCGACCTGCAGGTCGACCTTGGCCAGCAGGTCGCCGCGGCCAACGGGGACGCGGCGCGATTCCTGCGCTGCGACGTGACCTCCGAGGACGACGTCGCCGCGGCGATCGCCCTCGCCGTCGACACATGGGGCCGCCTCGACGTGATGTTCAACAACGCCGGGATCGTCGGCGCCGTCGGGCCGATCACCGACGTCGACAGCGCCCAGTGGGTGAGGACCATCGACGTGCTGCTGCACTCGGTGTTCTACGGGTGCAAGCACGCGGCACGGGTGATGGTGCCCCAGGGCAGCGGCTCGATCATCTCGACGACGAGCATCGCCGGCGTGATCGGCGGCCTCGGCCCGCACGCCTATACGGCGGCCAAGACCGGTGTCGTCGGGCTGACCAAGAACGTCGCCGCCGAGCTGGGGCCGCAGGGGATCCGCTGCAACGCCATCGCACCCGGCTCGATCCCCACGCCGCTCACCGCGGTCGTGACCACGGGCGATCCGGCACGGCTCGACGTCGTCGCCCAGCAGCAGCAGGACCGCTTCGGCATCGCCGGCGCGGCGATGGACATCGCCAACGCCGCGTTGTACCTGGCCAGCGACGAGTCGCGGTTGGTCAACGGGCACACGCTGGTGGTCGACGCCGGCCGCAGCGTCAACGGTGGGTCGGCCCGCTTCGCCAGCAGCCAGGCGAAGATGGTCGGCATCCCCGGCCACGACTGAGGCGGGACCCACCAGGCAGTGGCGGCCAGCACACCGCACCGAATCGACACCGTTCCCGGCCGACCGGCGGCCGCGGCGTGACCACCGTGGAGTCGTCGCGCTGGGACACCGATCGCGGGTTGCGGATCGCTGCGTGGACCGCGGCATGCGTGGCCGGTTCGAGCCAGTTCATGTACGTCGCCGACTCGGCGATCGTCGCCCTGTCGTTGCCCGAGCTGGAGCGCTCGTTCACCGGCTC
>CAZMHG010000205.1:0-5690 GCA_964565975.1 uncultured Ilumatobacteraceae bacterium
GCTGCTCGATCTCGGCGCCGACGTCGTCAAGATCGAACCGCCCGGGGGCGAGCCACTGCGCAGCCACGGCCCGAAGGGCGACGTCTGGATGCCGAGCCCGACGTTTCTCGCCCTGCACCGCGACAAGCTCAGCCTGGAGCTCGACCTGAAGTCCGAGCTCGGTCGAACGGCACTGGTCGACTTGGCGCGCAACGCGGACGTCCTCGTCGAGAACTTCCGGCCAGGCGTCAGCGATCGACTCGGTATCGGCTACGAGCAACTCCGCCTGATCAACCCGCGGCTGGTGTACTGCTCGGTCAGCGGCTTCGGGTCGGGTGGCCCGATGAGCAACATGGGCGCCACGGACGGCGTGGTGCAGGGATTCTCCGGCGTGCTCGAGATGCTCGCGCCCCGCGGCGAACCCTTCGGCCAGCCGGCGGCGTTCGCGATCATGGATATGTGGTCCGGCGCGATGGGCGCGCAGGCGGTCCTCGCCGCGCTGTTCCAACGGACCCGCACCGGCGTGGGGACCAACATCGACATCTCGATGATCGAGTGCGCGATGTTCGCCAGGATGCTCAACTCCGAGCGCGGCCTCGAATCGCCGAACACGGTCCTGGCGACCACGCGCGACGGTGTCAGGATCGTGCTGCAGACCGTGCCGGACTTCGTCCCACGATTCTTCGAGATGCTCAGCGAGATCCCCGAGTGCAGCGACATCGCCACCGACCCTCGCTTCGCGACGCCGAGCGCGCGTGTCGAGAATGAGGCGCTGTACATCGAACGCGTCCGGGCCGGCATCGTCACGCGCACGGCCGACGAGTGGTTCGCGCTCTTCATGAAGGCGGGTGTCCCGGCGTCGCCGGTGAACACCGCGGAGCAGGCGTTGCATCACCCGCAGGTGACCGGGCGTGGGTCGTTCGTCGAGCTCGACATCCCCGGGTTGGGCCACAAGCGCCTGCCCACGCCGCCATTCCTCAGCGCGGAGAGTCGTGGCCATCCCACCACCGCGCCCGTCAAGCTTGGAACGCACAACGCCGAGGTGATGCGCCGCTTTGCCGGCTACAGCGACGAGCAGATCGCCGCGCTGTTCGGCACGGCATAGACGGCCGCCTCGGTCCACCGCTTGGCTCGGTGAACGGCCGCCTCGGGCCCACCGCCAGCGCTCCGGCCGGCCACATGGCCCGCTCAGGCGGTCGTCGCCGCGGCGGACGAGCTGTCTGAACCAGGGGGCAGCCCAGACAGCTCGCCACCACCGGGCGTGTCGCTCTGCCCGCCCGCGGCACCACGCCGCAGCCGTGCGATGACCGACTTCCCGAGACCGACGATCCCACTGCTCGAGCTCATGATGAACACGACGACCAGGACGCCGTAGATGATCGTGGACAGTGCCGCGCTGCGGCTGGCGCCGGTTGCGCCGGCGGCGCTGGAGACGAGCTTGGGCACCAGCACCGGCAGCCACGTCACGACACCGGCACCGATCACGGCCCCGGCCACGGAATCGAGCCCGCCGATCATCACCATCGCCAGGTACGCCACCGCGAGCTTGAACGTGAAGTACTCGAAGGTGACCGAACCCGAGAAGTAGGCGAGCAGGCCGCCCTGCAGACCGATGATCGCCGACGACAGCGAGAAGGCCATCAGCTTGTAGCGGATCACGGGAATGCCGCAGGCCGAGGCGACCGACTCCTGGTCACGCAGCATCCGCCAGGCGCGGCCCGAGCGCCCGGTCATCAGCCGCGCCGCGACGGCGATGATCGCGGCGTCCACGGCGAGCAGGGTCCACGCCCAGTAGTGCTGGGCGCCGTCGAGCCCCTTCGATGCGTACAGCGGTGTGAACAGGAAGCCGATGGTGCCGGCGCCGTGACTCTTCTCGTAGTTCGACGCCAGCTGGGCGAGGATGAACAATCCGGCCAACGTCGCCAACGACAGCTCCAGCCCCCGGAGCCGGATCGCCGGGAGCCCGATGATCGCGCCGGCGATCGCCGATGCCACCGCAGCGAGGAGCAGCGCCAACGGCAGCGGCACGTGGTTGTTGCGCGCGATGACGACCGCGTACGAGCCCACCAGCATGAACGCCGGGTTCCCGATCGAGACCAACCCGGCCGTCCCCATCAGCATGTTCAGCGCCACGGCGCCGACGACGACCAGCAGGAACTGGTTGTAGGTGAAGAGATAGGACGAGTCGGTCAGCACCAGGTACGCGGTGAGCGCGCCGAGGACCACGATGCTGAACACGGCTTCCCTGAAGGCCACGCGGCTGCTCATACCCGGCTCACCCGTTCCGTTCCGAAGAGACCTTGCGGGCGCACCAGGAGCACGACCAGCAGCAACCCGTAGGTCGTGACATCGATGTACTCGCCGCCGTAGTAGGTGGTGATGAACCCCTGGAAGACCCCGATCGCCAGGCCGCCCACCAGGGCGCCGGCGACGCTGTCGAGGCCGCCGACGAGCACCGCGGGAAACGCGGCGAGGGCGACTCCCGTGATCGTGCCCTCGACGACGTGGGTCGCCGCGTAGCCCATGCCGGCGAGGCCGGCGAGGAACCCTGCGAACATCCACGAACCTGCCTGCAGCACCTTGACGTTGATGCCGCTCTGGCTGGCCAGAACGGTGTCCTGGCCGGCGGCGTGCAGCATCCGGCCGATCTGGGTGTATCGCAGCGCGAGGATCACGATCCCGGCGATCACGCAGGTGACCACGGTCGTGGTGAGGCCAGCGCTGGAGATGCGCGCACCGAAGATCGTGGTGACCCCTGTCGGCACGCCCGGCACGTGGAGGTCGTACGCGTTGCCGCTGAACCACAACAGCATCGCCCCGTCGATGATCGACGCAAGCCCGAGCGTGGCGATCACGCCCATGAAGTGCGGGAGCCCGGCCATGCGCCGCAGGACGACCAGGTAGAACGCCCCGGCGACGAGCGCAGGTACGAGCATCGCCGCGGCCACGGCGAGCACGCGCGGCGCGTGAGTGGTCGTGATCCACGCGCCGCTGATGAACGCAGTGAGCGCCATGAACTGGCCGTGGGCGAAGTTGAACGTCCCGGTCGCCCGGTACGCCAGCACGATGCCGAGGGCGATCAGCGTGTACACGCCGCCATTGGCCAACCCGCCGAACAGCGAGACGATAAAGCGATTCATCCCGGTCCCCCTAGTGATCCGCGGCCGATTGGGTGTGCGACCCCGGAGCGCCGCCACCGGCGAGGGCACGCCGCGCGGTGTCGGAGCCGAGGACGTCGTGGGCCGGCCCGGCCAGGGCCACGCTGCCTGCCTCGAGGACGACGACGTGCGACGAGATCGCCCGGACCAGATCCATGTGATGCTCGACGACGAGCAGCGCCATCAGCCCACGATCACGCAGCGTCGTCAGCGTCCGCTGGAGGATCGCCCGTTCGTGCCGGTCGACACCCGACGAGGGCTCGTCGAGCAGCAGCAGCTTGGGACCCGACACCATCGCCCGGGCGATGTCGACCAGCTTGCGCGCGCCGTAGGGCAGCGACCCGGCGGCCTTGTCGGCGACGTCGGACAACTCGAAGAAGTCGAGCAGTCGCCGTGCCCGAGCGCGCAGCGGAGCTTCCAGGCGTTGCACCCGTCGCGGGGCGATGAGCTGATGCACGAGGCGGTACCGCAACTCGTGGTGGGCGCCGATCAGCACGTTCTCGATCACCGAGAGGTGCTCGACGAGCACCGGGTCCTGAAAGCTGCGGCCGATGCCCCACGACGCGGCCCGCCACGACGGGACACCCAGCACATCGCGACGGTCGAACTCGATCACGCCCTGCGCGGGGACAAGGCGGCTGATCGCGTTGAGCGTGCTGCTCTTGCCGGCGCCGTTGGGCCCGATGATGCACACCAGGTCGTGTTGCCCCACGTCGAACGACACGGATTGGACGGCGCGTAGGCCGCCGAACGTCACGCTCATCTCGTTGACCCGCAGCAACGGTGCGTCACCGGCCGGGCGAGCCTCGAACACGTCGTCAAGCAACGAGGTCATCGCCCGCATCAGCACCCAGGTAGCCGGAGACGAGCACACGCTCGTCGTAGAACTTGCTCGCCGGTCCTTCGTCGCGCACGACGCCGTCGGCAAGCAGGTAGCAGTAGTCGGCGGTCAGCACCGTTCCCTCTGCCGACTCGTCGACCAGCAGGACGGCAGTGCCGGTCGCGGCGATCTCCTTGATCGAGGCGAACAGCGGCGCCTGCACAGAGTGGTGCAGGCCAAGGGTCATCTCGTCGACGCAGATGACCTGCGCGTCGCTCATCACCGCGCGCCCGAGTGCGAGCATCTGCCGCTGTCCGCCACTGAGCTTGCCGGCGAGCTGCTTGGTGCGCTCGGCGAGGATCGGGAACAACGTGTGCACGAACTCGAGCAGCTCGTTGCGGCGGGCGCGCTTGGGGAGCTGCCCGACGGCAAGCAGGTTGTCGCCGACGGACAGGTTCCCGAAGCACTTCTTGCGTTCGGGCACGAGGAACAACCCACGCTTGGCTTGCCGGTGCGGCTCGGAGTTCGTCACGTTCTCGCCGCCGAAGCTCACCGAGCCGGTGATCACCCGCGCCTTCTCGCTGCGCAGGAACCCTCCGGCGGAACGGGCCGACGAGGTCTTCCCCGCGCCGTTCGCACCGAGCAGGGCGACGATCTCTCCCGGGGCGACCTGGAACGACACGTCGGAGATCCCGAGCGCGCCGTTGGCGTAGCGCAGCGCCACATGGTCGACGGCAAGGATCGGGGAGGGTCGGGATTCGGGCGCCCCGCGCGCCGTCGATTCAGACATGGCTCCCCCAACAATGCTGTGTCGTCTCACCCCTGCGGGACGAGCAGACGCCCAGCGTAGACCGACTACCCATGCGTGCGCAAGCAATCAACAGACGTCACCAGAGCAGCGGCAGGTGCAACGGACCGCGGAGCACGGTCATGCCCTCGTACTGGAACGGTGCGAGCCGCAGCGCCGGCAGATCGAGCAGGTGCCCGACGGCGACGCGCGACTCGGCCATCGCCAGCGCCCGGCCGAGGCAGAAGTGGACGCCGAACCCGAACGCGAGGTGGCGACCGACGTTTGCCCGTGTGACGTCGAATCGGCTCGGATCGGGGAACACCGACGGGTCCCGGTTGGCGGCACCGAGGCACAGCCGGATCACCTCGCCGGCGCGCAGCGACACCCCCGCAACCTCGGTGTCCTCGCGTACGACCCGTGGCAGGAACTGCTGCACGCCCTGCGAGCGGGCAGTCTCGTCGATCGCGTTGGGGATCAGGTCACGATCGGCGCGCACCATGGCCAGCTGGTCGGGGTTGCGCAGGAGGTACAGCACCGTCTGCGACATCAGGTTGACCGTCGTGTGGTGGCCAGCGCCGAGCAGCAGCACCAGCGAGTAGCGCAGCTCCTCGTCCGTCAGGTGCTCGCCGTCCTCCTCGGCGTCCATCATCGTGGCCAGCAGATCGTCGCGCCGCGGCGCGGCACGGCGCGCCGCGATGACCTCGGCGAAGTAGTCGGCCTCCTGCTCCGACGCGGCGCGGGCCGCAGCCATCATCTCGCCGGCGTGCTGCTGCTGCGAGGGCAGCAGGAAGATCGTGCCGATCGCTTCGTGGATCGCGTTGGCCCACACCTCCCAGCGCGCCCGATCCGCGAGGGGGATGCCGATCATCAAGGTGATCATGTGGGCGGCGATCGGTTGGGCGAACTCGGTGACCATGTCCATCGAGCCACGCCCGAGCATCCC
>CAZMHG010000206.1:0-1395 GCA_964565975.1 uncultured Ilumatobacteraceae bacterium
CTCGTCGGTGCACGCACCGTGGTCGATGGCGATCCAGCGTCGCCTGGCCGAACGGTTCGACGTCCCGGTCGAGACGATGTACACCGACGACGGCATCGTCCTGCGCCTGCCCGACGCGGTCGAGGCGCTGCCGATCGAGGACATCGTCATCGACCCGGACGAGATCGACGAGCTGGTGGTCGGCGGGTTGCCGTCGACCGCGTTGTTCAGTGCCCGCTTCCGCGAGTGTGCGGCGCGGGCGTTGCTGCTGCCCCGCCGCCGCCCCGACCAGCGCACGCCGTTGTGGCAGCAGCGGCAGCGTTCCAGCGACCTGCTGGCGGTGGCGGCCAAGTACCCGCAGTTCCCGATCCTGCTCGAGGCCAGCCGCGAATGCCTGCAGGACGTCTTCGACCTGCCCGGCCTGCGCGACGTGCTCGGCCAGCTGCGCAGCCGCGCGGTGCGCGTGGTCAGCGTGGACACACCCAAGGCGTCGCCGTTCGCCCAGAGCCTGCTGTTCAACTGGATCGCGTCGTACATGTACGAGGGCGACGCGCCGCTCGCCGAACGGCGCGCCGCCGCCCTGGCACTCGACCGCGACCTGTTGCGCAGCCTGCTCGGGGCCGAGGAGCTGCGCGAGTTGCTCGACCCGGGGGTGGTCGCCGACGTCGAGCTGGAGCTGCAGCACCTGGCCGACGGGCGCCGGGCGCGTTCGGCGGACGAGTTGCACGACGTCCTGCGCCGCGTCGGTGACCTCACCGGCGCCGAGGCCGAGCTGCGCTGCGAGGGCAGCGACGCCGCATCGTGGCTCGGCGAGCTGGAACGCCAGCGACGGGCGGTCCTGCTGGGCATCGGTGGCGAGCAACGTTGGATCGCGGCCGACGACGCCGGGCGCTACCGCGACGCCCTCGGTGCCAGCCTGCCCCTCGGCCTGCCGCGGGAGTTCACCGAGGCCCAGACGCGGCCGCTCGAGTCGTTGATCGGCCGCTATGCGCGGACGCGCGGTCCGTTCGTCGACACCGCCGTCGCCGCCCGCCTGGGTACCACCGTCGAGCGTGTCTCCGGGGTGTTGCGCGCCCTCGAAGCCGACGAGCGCGTCGTGCGCGGCGAGTTCCGCCCGGGCGGCAACGGGTACGAATGGTGCGACGTCGACGTGCTTCGCCAGCTCCGGCGGCGCTCGTTGGCCGTGCTGCGCAAGGAGATCGAGGCCGTCGAGCCCGACGCGTACGCCCGGTTCCTGCTCGGCTGGCAGGGCATCCCCGGCGACCGGCGCGGTGTCGATGCGCTGGTCGACGCGCTCGGCCACCTGCAGGGCGCTGCGTTGCCTGCCGGTGCGCTCGAGGCGGACGTGTTCGCCGCCCGGTTGGCCACCTACCGCCCGGCCGACCTCGACGAACTGGCCACGGCAGGCGAGCTGCT
>CAZMHG010000206.1:1405-5682 GCA_964565975.1 uncultured Ilumatobacteraceae bacterium
GTGGACCGGGGCCGGCTCGATCGGCGCGACCGACGGACGCATCCGGCTGTACTTCGCCGATCAGTTCGAGCTGCTCGACGCCGCGTGGGAACGGCGCGAACCGCCGTCCGGTGCACTGCACCAGGCGCTCCGCGCTCATCTCGTGCAGCGCGGTGCCAGCTTCTTCGCCCAGCTGCTGGCCGCCGAGCCCGAGGCGACCGAGCTCGAGGTGCTCGCCGCCCTGTGGGATCTGGTGTGGTCGGGCGAGGTCACCAACGACTCGTTCGCCGCGTTGCGTGCGCACCTCTCCGGTGGCGGCGCGCGTGCGGCCCGCGGTGGCGGTGCGGCGGCGGCCAAGCGCCGTGCCCGCCCCGGCCGCCTCACGCGCCTCGGCCCACCGGCCGGTGCCGGCCGGTGGAGCCTGGTCGACTCGTGGCGTACGGCGCCGCCGGCCGACGCGCCCGCCGCAGCCGGCGTCCCCGCTGCGGATCCCGCCCACGCGATGTCCACCCGGTCGGCACATGCGGTGGCGATGCAACTGCTCGACCGCTACGGCGTGGTCACCCGCGAGGCGGTGCTGGCCGAAGGCGTGGTCGGCGGGTACGCCGCGGTGTACCAGGTGCTCAAGGTCCTCGAGGAGCGCGGTCAGGTCCGCCGCGGCTACTTCGTCGCCGGGCTCGGCGCGGCACAGTTCGCCATGCCCGGCGCTGTCGACCGGTTGCGCAGCGAGCGTCGCGACGTGTCCGACGCCGAGTTGCACCCCGAGCAACTGGCCGAACCGGTGGTCCTCGCGGCGACCGACCCCGCCCAGCCGTACGGGTCGATCGTGCCGTGGCCGGACACGTCCGGGCGTCCGGCACGCACGGTCAACTCGTGGGTGGTGTTGCGCAACGGGCTCCCGCTGGTGTGGCTCGACCAGCGCAGCCATGCGCTGGTCACCTTCGCTGGCGCGGGCGACCCGTCGTGGGCTGCGGCGCTGGTCGCGCTGGTCAAGCAGGGCCGGGTGCGCAGCATCGAGATCCGCAAGGTCGACGGCGAAGCGCTCCAAGCGGGCAGCGACGTCGTCGCCGCGCTCGCCGCCAACGGCTTCGTCGAGGGCTACCGCGGCTGGGTCCTGCGCGCCTGACGCCGGTGCGAACTGCTGTCAGGTGCGCACGCGTCAGGGTGTGATGCGCGTCCATGTGCGCACCGCGCAGATCGGCGCGCGTTCAGGTGTGCGCACCGCGCAGATCGGCGCGCGTTCAGGTGTGCACACCGCGCAGGCCGGCCCATGCCAGGTTGGCGACCTGGTCGCCGAGCACCTTCGGGTCGAATCGTTCGCCGCGCTCCACCAGGTGCCTGCTGACCCCTTCGGCCAGCCCGACCAGCCCGTGGGCCAGCGTGCGGCGATGCTCGGGGGCGATGTTGGCGGCGATCAGCGGCTCGATCGCCCTGGCCGCCTCGGCCGTGATCCGCCGGACGGCGACGGTGCTCTCCTCGTCGCGGTTGGCGCGGGTGCCGTAGAGCAACAAGAACGCGTCGTGGTCGTCGGCGACCCATTCGAAATAGGCGTGGAAGCCCAACTCGGTGAGGGCCCGACCGGTGGTCGCACCGGCCTGGGCAGCGCTGATCCGGTCGAGCATGCGGTGGCCGACCTCGTCGAGCAGGGCCAGGTAGAGGTCCTGCTTGGAGTCGAAGTGCTGGTACAGCACCGGCTTGGTGACGCCCGCGGCGTCGGCGATGTCGTTCATCGACGTGCCGTGGAAACCGCTCCGGGCGAAGACCTGGATGGCGACGTCGAGGATCTGTTCACGACGTTCCGACGCCGGCAACCTGATGTTCATGGCTACTCAAAGGTAACAAGTCGCGCGTCAGATGCCGCGCTCGCGGTCGTCGCGCTCGGCGGCCTTGACCGCGTAGCCGATCACGATCGTCGGCGCGAGCAGGATCCCGCCGACCACCAGGCAGCCGATGACGATCGCCGACACGGTGCCGTTGAAGCCGAGGGCGAACCCGAGGACGAAGGTGGCGATCGCCGCGGCCCACAGCAGGTAGCCGATGCGGTTGGCGATCAACGCGTACCGCTGCCAGGCCCGCCGCCGGGCGCGTACCGGGTCGTCGGCCGTCGGGCCGGTCGGTGGTCGGGTCATCGAGGCGTCGTCATCGGGATCGAGGCTGGGATCGAGGTCGGGTTCGTGCCGGAGGGACGCGTCGGTCGTTCGTGTCAGATGTTCGGCGGCAGCAGCCGCTCGATGTTCTCGAACCAGAAGTACAGCAGCACCAGGAACGGCGGCAGGAACACCAGCCAGCCGACCCAGCCGCGGCGCAGCGATCGGGCCAGCAGGTAGCACAGCACGGCCAGGCCGACGATCGCCAGCGCCCACAGGGCGACGTGCGGCCAGGCCTTGGTGTCGTGGAACCAGCCGGCCGAGAAGAACTCCTCGCCGGCGGCGTGGGTCGCCGCGGCCTGCGAGCCCGTCGGGTCGGTGCCATTGGTCGCGGTGCCCACCGCCGCCGCACCCGTGCCGGGGGTGGCGGTGCCTTCGGTCTCGCCCGGCAGGGTGAGCGCGGTGACCGGCGTGCCGGTGGACGGCGCGGTCGGCACCGGTGTGGGCGTCGCGGGCGCGGGAACGATGCCGGGTGCCAGTTCGGCGTGGACGACGAGGCGCTGGCGAGTCGTGCCCCACGGGTGACAGGTGATCATCGCCAGCGTCGCCTTCGACGGGTCGGGCGACGGGATGACCTTGGCGTAGTCGTTCGGGCTGACCACCTCGGTGCCGGTGACGAGGTAGTCGAACCGTCCGGCAAGCGTGGTGACGAACACGTGGTCGCCCGGCTGGAGCTCGTCGAGATCGCCGAACGGTGCGCCGTGCGACGTGCGGTGACCGGCGAAGGCGACGTTGCCAAGTTGGCCTGGCAACGGGGTTCCGGGGAAGTGGCCGATGCCGTCGCGCAGCTGCCGGGATGTGACGCCTTCGAGGACGTAGTACCGGTCCAACCCCATGCGGGGGATATCGATGAAGCCGATGATCGTCTGGCCCTCGGGCCCGGGGGCCGTGCCGGCGATCGTCGTCGACGTGGGCCCGCCGGGCGTACTTCCCGGAACGGTCCCGCCGGGTTGCGTGACGGGCACCGTGGGGCCCGTGCCCGGCACGGTGCTACCCGAGACCGCCGTCCCTGGGATCGCGGTACCCGGCACGGTGCTGCCCGAGACCGCGGTACCCGGCGGCACCGTGACCGGCGCGGTGCCGGCCGTGCTGGTGGGAGTGACGGTCGTGGTGGTGCTGACGGTCGGGATCCGCGCCATCGCCGAGGCGAAGTCCTCGCCGATCTGGTTCTGCGCGGCGGCGGTCTTGATGCCCGTTCCCCACAGTTGGTAGGCCACGAACGACATCAGCAGCAGACCGAGGGTGATCAGCACCCGACCGAATCCGCCCACCCAGTAGTGCCAGTCCTTGGGTGGCTTGGGCCGGTCCCACCGGCTCGGTCGTCGGGTTCGGCCGGCCGTGTGGGGCGCCGGTGACCCCCCGGTGGGCAGCGCCGCCGCCGCCCGCCGGCGCGCGCCGGTCCCGTTGTCTCCGCCGTTCGTCATGGCCTGCCAGCGTACCGGTAGCGTTCAGCGCCGATGCCCGCGCCCGCCGTCGTCGAGCTGGCCGAGGTGGTCGCCGTGCTCGGTGCGTTCCCGGTGCTGGCCGGGGCCACGTTGCGGGTCGACCAGGGCGAGATCGTGCTGCTGTCCGGGGCCAACGGTGCTGGCAAGACCAGCCTGCTGCGCCTGTGCGCCGGGTTGTTGACGGTCACCCGCGGCGCGGCGCGTGTCTGCGGTGTCGACCTGACCACCGACCGTGCCGCGGTCCGCCGGCGAGTCGGCCTGCTCGGCCACACCAATGGGCTGTACGCCGATCTGACCGTTGCCGAGAACGTCGCCTTCTGGGGCGCCACGGTCGGCGCCGCGCCGTCCGAAGCCGAGCGCGCGATGGCCCTGATGGGCGTCGCCGACC
Organism: uncultured Ilumatobacteraceae bacterium; assembly: GCA_964565975.1. GTDB lineage: Bacteria > Actinomycetota > Acidimicrobiia > Acidimicrobiales > Ilumatobacteraceae > JAKOUY01. Next base: position 5,365 of record CAZMHG010000206.1, read on the forward strand.
GCCTCGCGGGTGTGCCGGTCGGGCGCCTCTCGGCCGGCCAGCGGCGTCGCACGGCGCTGGCCTGCCTGGTGGTGCGCCGTGCCGAGCTGTGGCTGCTCGACGAGCCGCACGCCGGGTTGGACGCCGCCGGGCGCGACGAGCTGGACCGCACCCTGCGCCGCGCCGCCGAAGCCGGAGCCACCGTGATGGTCGCCAGCCACGAGCTGGAGCGTGCCGGCTCGCTGGCCACGCGACGCGTCGAGCTGGCCGGCGGACAGGTCCGCGGGTGACGACGCCGGACACCGGCGCCGCCGGGCTGTGGCGCGTCGCCCGGCTGGT
>CAZMHG010000207.1:0-5629 GCA_964565975.1 uncultured Ilumatobacteraceae bacterium
GGCGTGGCGTGCGGCGCGGTGCCCGCCGGCTGGTGCCCCGACGCACGTCGGCCGGCGGTTTCGCCGCAGGGGCAGCGACCGCACTGTCGCTCCCGCCGTGGGGTTGGTGGCCGCTGGCGTTCGCCGGCGTGGCCACCTGGAACGTCCTCGCGGCGCGGATCCCAGGGCGCGCCGCCCGCTGTCGGCTGGCGTGGTGGTTCACCGCCGGCTGGCTGGGGCTTGGGATGGCGTGGATGTGGTTCCTGTCGGCGCCGGGCTATCTGGCCGCGGTGTGCGTGTTCGCCGCGTACCACGCCGTGGCCGAAGCGCTGGTCCCCGGCGACGCGAGGTCGGCGTACGTCCGCCCGGCGGCGCACGTGCTGGCCGAGGCGTTGCGCCTGGCGTGGCCGTTCGGCGGTGTCCCGCTGGCGACGTTGGCGATCGGCCAGGCTGGCGGCCCGCTGCTGGCGGTGGCACGAGTCGGCGGGGTGCTGTTGCTGACCTGGCTCGTCCTGCAGATCGGGTCGCTCCTGGCTGCCGCGGTGGGACCGGTGCGCCCAGCAGCAGCCGTACCGGCTGCTGCTCGCCTGGGACGGTCGCTCCTGGCTGCCGCGGTGGGACGGGTGCGCCGGCCGGCACGGCCCGCGCTGGTCGCCGGCGCGGTCGCCGGCGGCGTCCTGCTCGCCGTGCTCGCCGCCGCGTGGGTGTCCCCCACCGGGGCCACCGGTGCGGCTGGCACGCTGCGCGTCGCCGCAGTGCAAGGCGGTGGGCCGCAGGGCACGCGGGCGATCCACAGCGATGCGCGCAAGGTCTTCGAGCGCCACTTGGCGGCAACCCGCACCATCACCGCCGGATCGGTCGACCTGGTCGTGTGGCCGGAGAACGTGATCAACGTGCCGGTGCTGGCGACCAGCACCGAGTTGGCCGAGGTCGCCACCGAGGCGCGCCGGTTGGGCGTGCCGTTCGTGGCCGGGGTGACCGACGATGCCGCCGACCCGGCGTACTTCCGCAACGCCCAGGTCGTGATCACCCCCGACGGCACGGTGGTCGACCGCTACGACAAGGTCGTGCGTGTGCCTTTCGGCGAGTACATGCCGTTTCGATCGTTGCTGCACGCGTTCGGCGCGCCGACGGACCTGGTCCCGCGTGACGCCGTGGCAGGGGACGGGCCGGCGGTGTTGCGCCTGCCGGACGGCACCCGGCTGGCGACGGTGATCTCCTGGGAGGTGTACTTCGCTCGCCGTGTCGCCGACGGCGTCGACCACGGGGGCGAGGTGATCGTCAACCCGACGAACGGTTCGAGCTACACCTGGACGATCCTCCAGTCGCAGCAGGTCGCCTCGTCACGGCTGCGTGCCGTCGAGCAGGGACGTTGGCTGGTGCAGGTGTCGCCGACCGGCTTCAGCGAGTTCGTCAGCCCGTCGGGCGACGTCTCCCAACGGACCGCGATCAGCCAGGCCAGGGTGATCGTCGGGATCGTCGAGCGCTTCTCCGGCCGCACCTGGTACGGGCGCTTCGGCGACCTGCCGTGGATTCTCGGTGCGGCCGTGGTGGTCGTGGTCTGTCTGGTTCCGCTCGTGCCGCGCACGCCAGCAAGAAGGACCCGTCAGCCGGATTGATCCAGCCAGCAACGCTTGCTGCCGATGGATCGGGTTCCCCACCAGCCCGCAAACTGGCAGGGCCACCGAAGGCCGATCAGTCAGAGTCCGGATCTCTCCGGCGGCGCTGTCGTCCGCGACCCCAAGAAACAAGAACGACACACAGCCAGAGACCGCAAAAACCAAGGACTGCTCCAATCGGGAGCCCTATCACTGTGGTGCTCGCGAACATGGTCACCCTTCTCAGCGGCTGTCCACGCATGCACCACGCCGGCGCGTGTGAGGTTCTCCCCGTCCGACGGACAGGGAGAACCTACCCCACCTCGCCGCCAACATCCGCGCAACAACCAACTGAACGCTCAAGAGTTCCTCCTCGTGAGCTGCCCCCGAGCGCCGAGCGAAAGCCCGCCGTCAAGCCGGGCAACCCGAAGCCGGCGTCAACGTCACCAACCCACCAACCCGCCAACCCGAACGACGGAACGCACGTTACGAGCAGATCGCAGTGCCTTCGTCAGAGGCCACAGCCACCGCCCGGCGGAACCTACCCGACGGCACTGAAGGCCTCTCCGGGTTCGTAGAGATTCAGCGGCCCGCCCGACTCTTGAGTCTTCGTGAAGACCCTGATGGATCGGTACCCGTTGGGCAGTACATAGTCTCGAATGATCTCGACGCTCGGATACTGCGCCAGCGCACCGTCGATCGTCACGGCGTTGTGCGGCCCCTGCTGCACGCGTATCGCACCGTTGATCGCAGGGGGCGACACCACCGAGCAACTCCGGCGTCTCGGAGTTGATGAACCGATAGTCGAAAGCGATGTTGCCGTCAATGCCGTCACCCTTCGTCCAGACCCGGAGCTGGCTCGGGTAGTCGGCCGGCAAGTCGACAGGGCCGTCGAGCGTCAGCTCGATCGGAAGCGCCGCTACTTCGCCGCCCATTCCATGCGTCGCGTAGGAGACGACCGTGCCAACACCCGTCTCGTGATCGAGGACGATCCGAACACGCGCCCCAACGTTGTAGTCCGTGATCTGCTGACCAACGACGAAGCCTCGGTTGTCGCCGTGCCCACACACGATGTCCGGGCCGGTTCCGGACAAGCACACGCGATCAGTAGCGATGAAATACTGAATCCGCGTCACACCCGACCCCGACCACTTCGGGATATTGAACGAAGCGGTCGACGCAGTCGAAGGCACCGACAGGTTGCCAGTACCTGGCGTCGGAACACCACCGCCGGAGCCTCCACTACCCGAACCCCCGCCGTACGTACCCTTCGGGCCCGTAGGGCACGGGACCGGCACATACGGCGACGAGCACAACCCGGTCGGATCGCTCAACGTGGTGGGGTTGCCTGAGGCGTAGATGTAGGGCTCGCCGGTCGCTTGGACGAGGGGGTCGACGGAGATGAACGTTCCCAACACAGGGTCGTGGTAGCGGTTGTTGAGGAACAACAGACCCGGCCGCGAGTCGTAGCTCCCAGTCGTAGTTGCCGGGACGCGTGAGCAGCCAGAACGCCCTCGACGACCGGGTCGCGTGGCTCGCCGGGCGGCCCGGTTCGACCCGAAAACGCGCGGACGCGTGTTTCCAGCCCGGAACACGGTCGCGGTCGCGGCGGTCATGACGGGTTCAGTGTCGCACGCGGCCGGGTGTGGGTCGTGACGATCGGTAGGTTCGCGTGGATGAGGTTCAGCGAGATCGCGTCGCGGTTGACCGGGTTCAGCACTCCGATCTTCGGGGGGTCGTGGGAGCCAGGCGACGCCGACGTCGCCGTGGCTCGCCGGGTGATCGGGTTCTTGGAGGACCGCCGTGTGTTGTTCGCCCGTGGAACGTCGAGGTGCCCGAGCACTGCGTCGACTCGGTGATCGAGATCCGCCACTACCTGACCGGCGAGATCACCGGGCTGGGCGCCGACGACGACATCGTCGGTGACCTGCGCGCGATGCGAGCAGCATGCCGCCGGTTCGTGACCGACATGGGCGAACTCGAGGACCGCGCCGGACGACTGTTGCCGCGGGGATCAGGGACACCGTCGTGGATGTTCACCGACGCCCTCGGTCAACTCCGCGCCGTGATCGGCCAACACGTCGCGATCATCGCGACCAAGTTCGGGATCGACATCGAGGACGATCTCGCCTCGATCCTCCCGGCCGCCGACACCAACGACGACGATGACGGGGACGATGGTCCTCGTCGACGCTGGCGACGCTGACCCCCGATCTGGCCATCCAGCGACGCGTGTGAGTGTCTCGGCGATGGCCCGCCTCCGGCGGGTCATCCACGCAACGAGCGCAGCGAGGCGGGAGCTGTGGTCAGGGACGAGCTCGAAGGCGTCGCAGTGGGCGGGGCGCACGACTGCGAAGTCGCGACGGTTCAGCGTGGCGAGTTCGGTGACGTCGAGGCGTTCGGCGATCGCGATGATCGAGGCGTCGACGAACCCGAGCCCGAGATCGCTGTAGACGCCGATCAGCTCGATCGCGCGTTGGTAGTCGACGTCGATCGGGTCGATGATCTCGAACCGGCCGGCGGTGACCGCGGCGAGGAAGCGAGCCTCGACGGTCGGGCCGTGGCGGTGCTCGATCAGTCAGGCGGCTTCGGGGATCACGGTCGCCGTGACCGCCAGATCAGCCCGAGAGCGCAGCAGTCCGGCGCAGTCGTGGTGGCGGGGTTCGTCGCGGTCAGCGGCAGCGACGAAGATGCCGGTGTCGATCAGCAACACGAGCGGTCAGGCGCCCCGGGCGAGCTTCGCGTCCGCAGCGACAGCGCGTTCACGACCGATGTCGAACGGCTCGCTCCGCCCGGACGCGGCGCACCCGATGAACGCCTCCAACACGTCGTCGTGATGCTCGGCGAGATCGGGGCGGCCTTCGCCGATCCCGATGAACGACAACTCCGGGAGCTCGTCGGTGTGCTGTTCGGTCCACTCGGTGAGCGCCTCGACCACCGCGTCCTCGACACGAACGCCGCGCGCGGACGCTGCGGCTTGGAGCCGGCGGGCGACCTCGTCAGGAACCGTGAACGTCATCACGCCCCAACCTATGTGCCCTCGTGACGGCGACGCTGCTCACGTTCCAACCGTCGTCGTTGCGCCCGCGACAGCGGCTGCGAACCGACGACGTCGGCGCGTTGGCCGCGTTCGCGCGCAAGCCGGGCCGCCAACCGGCGGAGCGGAACTGGGAGCTCGAGGCCGCCCGCACCCAGATCGATCAGTTGACGTCGGCGATCACGGCGCAGGCGATCGAGCTTGCGGTGGTGCGGGGAAAATCCGGTTGGGACTGACCGGGCCGCTGCCGGCGCGGGTCCCCGCCGAGGTCAAAGAGCTGGTCCTCAAAACGGTCGACGAGGCCGTCGCGGCCGGGTTCACCCAGACCTGGGTGTGCTCGTTGTGGCAGGTGTCCGATGACCGGGTGCACCGCTGGCGGGCCCGCCGCGGCGAGCTGGGCACGCTCGCTGACCGTGCCGCTGGCGGGTCGCCGTGCACGCCCTGCTGCCCGCCGAGATCGACGCGATCCTGCAGATCGCCGAGACGTGGGGGCCGGTTGACCGGTCGCACCGCAAGCTCGCCCACCGCGGCTCCTACCAGGGAGCGGTGTGGGTGTCGCCGTCCACGTTCCGGCGTGTTCTCGCAGCTCACGGCCTGATCCTGCCCGAACTCCCGGCCCGGCCACGAGCCCCCAAACGGCCCTGGCCGGAGTGGCTGGTGTGGGCACCGAACCGGATCTGGATCTGGGACGTGACCCACTTCACCCGCGCCCGGCGGTGCGTGTTCGCGATCGTCGACATGGTCAGCCGCAAGTGGATCGCCGCCCTCGTGTCGGTCGAGGAGACCGCCACCCAGGTCACCGTCGTGTTCGACCTCGCGATCGTCGCCGAGGGACTCGACAAGCTGATCACCCCCCGAACGCCTCGACCTCGCGCTCGACGACCCGGCCCGCCCGATCCTGCTCGCCGTGTCCGACAACGGACCACCGATGACCGCCCACGACACCCGCGCCTTCATGGCGCTGATGGCCATCGCCCAACACCACGGCCGGCCCCACACCCCGACCGACCAGGCC
>CAZMHG010000208.1:0-2435 GCA_964565975.1 uncultured Ilumatobacteraceae bacterium
ATGGTGTACGCCGCGTACGAGCTGATGCAACTCGTGCTCCCCGACATGTCCGCCGCACAGATCGGCGCGATCGTCAACGTCTCGTCAGGGGCGTCGCGCATGCCCGGCGACGGCCCGTACCACGCGGGGTCGGATCGGGCGATCCCCGGGTACGGCGGATCGAAGCTGGCGCTCGAGCATCTCACGCAGTGCGTCGCGTCCGAGGTCCAGGGGCGCAACGTCGCGGTCAACGCCCTTGCCCCGTCCAAGCCGATCCCGACACCGGGCCAGACCTTCTACGCGGCGACCTGGGACGAGCACGGCAGCGAGACCGACTTCGCCGAAGCGGCGGCGCTGCTGTGCTCGGTCGGCTGCCGCGAGGTCACCGGTCGGACGATCGGTCACGACGACGTGTTGAACGGGTCGTTCGCGCCCTATCGGCACACGATCAAGCCGGCCGTGCATCCGAATCGCCCGTCGTCGGCTACTAGTTGAGTGCGCACGCATATTGTAGTACGGTGCCTGACGTGGCCCCCGGGGGGTGGCCATCCGACAGACGAGAGGGGACGATCTGCATGTCCGACGTAGCACCCGAGATCCCCACCGCGAAGCTCGACCTCGATCTCGACGAGCGATTCCTTGCCGACCCATGGGGCACGTGGGCGGAACTGCGGTCCGAGCACGACATCTTCCGTGCCGTGCCGGGCACACCGTTCGGCGAGTCGATCTGGGTCTGTACCCGCGAGAGCACCATCCGCGAGGCGTACAAGCTTGGACCCGAGTACTTCTCCAATCAGATCCTGTTCCCCTACCTGCCGCCGGGACCACGCGTCCTCGGCCTGGTGCAGATGGACCCACCGGAGCACACCGCGTTGCGCCGGGCGATGTCGCCCTTGTTCGGGCCGTCGGTCATCGACGCGATGCGGCCGCGGATGCACGAGGAATGTCGCCGGATCATCGGCGAGTTCATCGGCAACGGCGAGTGCGAGTTCGTCGGCGACTTCGCCAAGCCATTCGTCGCTGCCGTGTTCATGAAGTTCCTCGGTGTGCCGATGGACCGACTCGACGACCTGCTGGCGTGGGGCTACGACGCCGTCCATCTGACGATCGAGCAGGATCCCGACCGCTCGCGTCGGGCCGCGGCCCTCGGCAACATCCGGTCGTTGATGGCCGGACTCGTCGTCGAGCGCCGCGCGCAGCCCGAGGACGATCTGGTCACGGCGATGCTCCGTGTGGCCGAGCAGACCAACCTCTCCGAGGACGACCTGCACGGCACGCTCGTGTTGCTGTTCAGCGGCGGACTCGACACCACGGCGGGCTCGCTCAGCTTTGCTGCCCGCCACTTCGCCGAGAACCCCGACGACCGGCCGAAGGCCACCGCCAACCCGACGACGATCCAGAACGCGACGGAGGAGATCCTGCGCGCCTTCGGGATCCTCAACGCCACCAAGTTGGTGATCAAGGACGCCGAGGTCGGTGGTTGCCCGATCAAGAAGGGCGACCGCATCGTGCTGGCGACCAGTTCGGCCGGGCGCGACGAACGCGTCTTCCCCGACGGCGATCAGATCCGTTTCGACCGCGACAGCTACCGCAACCTGGCGTTCGGCCTCGGGCCGCACCGCTGCATCGGTTCGCACCTCGCACGTGCCGAGATCGAGGTGTTCCTCGAGGAATGGCACCAGATGATCCCCGACTACCACATTGCGGATCCGTCCGCGATCCACACGCATGGCGGCATCGTGATGGGTATCGACCACTTGCCGCTCACGTGGAAGGTGAACTGACCGATGCGAGTGCTCATTGATCTGCAGGCGTGCCAAGGGCACGGACGGTGCGCTGCTGTTGCGCCGAGCTTGTTCCAACTCAGCTCCGAGGGCTACGTCGTCACGCCGGTGATCGACGTGCCCGAGGGACTCGAGGACGACGCCCGGCACGCGGTGGCCAACTGTCCAGAGATGGCCATCTCGATCGAAGGGGAGTGACCGTGGTCGACGACGAACTGGGTCTGCGCGACAAGGTGGTGCTGATCACCGGTGGCGGCGGAGGATTCGGCCGGCTGTGTGGCGTCGAGTTCGCCAAGCGTGGCGCACGAGTCGTCGTCGCCGAGCTCAACGCGGATCGCGCCGCCGAGGCCGTGCAGGCCATCGAAGCGGTCGGCGGATCGGCCGTCGCCGCGGTCACCAACGTGGCCCGCGAGGCCGACATCAAGGCGGCGGTCGACACGGCCGTCTCCGCGTTCGGCACGCTCGACATCCTCGTCAACAACGCCGGCATCTCGCTGTCGCCCGACATCAGCTTGGACGACACGACCGAGGCCGATTGGGACCGCGTGCTGAACGTCAACCTCAAAGGGGCGTTCTTCGGGTGCAAGCACGCCTCGGCCGTGATGCGGACCCGTGGCGGCGGCTCGATCGTCAACGTCTCGTCGGGAGCGTCGCTCGTCGCCTACCCGGGCA
>CAZMHG010000208.1:2445-5613 GCA_964565975.1 uncultured Ilumatobacteraceae bacterium
GCAAGGGCGGGCTCAACGCGATGACTCGGGCCTTGGCACTGGACCTCGGCAAGTACAACATCCGGGTCAACGCGGTGTGCCCGTCGGGTGGGATGTCGGCGAACATGCTGCTGGCCCCCGATGCGCCGCTGGTCGACGAGACGACGCAGTTCCCGGACTGGAACCCGTCGGCGTTCTACGCCCCGCTGTGGCGGCCCACGCCGCCGCGGATGATCGACCACGCACGCGTCGTGCTGTTCGTCGCCTCCCCGGCTGCCGACTTCCTCACCGGCTTGAACCTGCCGTCCGACGGCGGCATGTCGATGAAGGGCGCGGTCGACGTCGGTCGGCTGCGCGCCAACTGGGCAGCGACGACCACCGGCGAAGCGGTGTAGCCGAACACTTACGGCACCGCCTGACTGTCGTGCTGACTGCCTGACCGGCAGGCACGGCGCGCAACGCGGCCGGCAGGTGCCGCCGGCCCGCGTGGATCAGGCCGTCTCGCGCCGGTCGGCGGAGGCGCCGTCCGACTTGGCGACGCTCAACCGGCGCATCCGGTGCTCGTCGCTGAGCCGTTCGATCGCCGCCTCGTCGCTGTGCGCCACCGCTTCGATCAGGTCGGCGTGGATCCGCAAGCGGTTCTGCAGGTAGGTCGCCGACTCCGCCCGCTCGGTGGACTCGATGTACTTCAGGCCAGAGGACAGGCGCTGGATCAGGTCCTGGTACAGCGAGCGCAGCAGGGTGTTCTGGCACAGGTCGGCCAGGCGCGTGTGGAAGCGGGCATCGGCCTCGATGAACCGGTCGGGCGAGTCGATGCTGCGCACCATGTCGGTGAGCACCACGCGCAGGTCGGCGATGACGTCGTCCGACGGGTACCGCGCGGCTTCGGTGAAGATCAGCGGGTCGAGCGCCTCGCGGATGGTCATCGCATCGGCGGCAGCGATCGCATCGACGGTGTGCCACGTGTGGACGCCACTGAGCGACAGCTCCTCGGCCATCTTCCCGGTGTCGGCGCTGTCGTCGACGACCACGCGCCGCAGCGCGGACAGCATGCCGTCTCCCGACGCGTCGTTGAGGTTGCGCAGCGCGCTGTTGCGGATGCCCTCGGTGAAGTACGGGATCGCCCGGCGCAGGGCCTCGGTCCCGGCGGCGGTGAGCTCGATGTGCACCGAGCGGCGGTCGGCGTCGGATTGGCGGCGAACGATCAGTCCGGCATCCTCGATGCGGCGCAGCAGGCGGCTGGTCCCGCTCGCCGTCAGGCCGACGGCAGCGTCGAGCGTGCTCTGCGCCACCGGGTCCGGGTCGGACGGCGTGCGGTTCAGCCAACGCAGTGCGAGGAACCAGCTGAGCGACATGCCGACGCCGTTGGTCAGCGCTTCGTCGACAGCGGCCTCGCTCTCCGATGCAGCGCGCTGCAGTCCGAACCACAGCTCGTGCAGTTGAGCAGCTTCCACCCCGGCCTCCCTTGTCTCGCCTTGTCGTGTCCGACCGTCGCCGGCTTCGGGCCTGCACCGCCCGGCCACTGCGTGAACAGTCAACTATGTAGCGATTCCGGGAGAATGTTAGCCAGCGATCCGGAGAACATCTGGTTTCTTCGGCCCATGTCGCCTACGATGCGTGCGCAAGCATAGAAAGTTGCGGCGTCCTGCACAAGAGAGGCTCGATCGAATGTCAGCATCCCCGGAGTCCACGGCTGGTCGACAGCCCCATCTGCCCCTCGCCGGCCTCGTCGTGCTCGATCTCGCACACTACGTCGCCGGCCCCACGGTGTCGCGCTCGTTGCTCGACCTCGGTGCCGACGTCATCAAGGTCGAACCGCCAGGTGGCGAGTTGATGCGCGCCCAGGGACCGAAGGGCCCGGTGTGGGCGCCGAGCCCCACCTTCTTGGCGTTGCACCGCGACAAGCGCAGCATCGTGCTCGACCTGAAGGCCCCGGCCGGGGTTCAGGCGTTGAAGGACCTCGCCCGCCACGCCGACGTGATCGTCGAGAACTTCCGCCCGCGTGTGGCCGATCGGCTCGGCGTCGGCGCGGCGGTGATGCGCGCCGAGAACCCGCGGCTGATCTACTGCACGGTCAACGGCTTCGGCGACGGTGGACCGCTCACCGACATGCCGACGACCGATGGCATCGTCCAGGCGTTCTCCGGCATCGTCGAGCAGCTCGCGCCCCGCGGCGAGGACTTCGCCCCGCCGGCAACCTTCGCGATCGCCGACCTGTGGGCCGGTTCGATGACGGCGCAAGCGGTGCTTGCCGCGCTGTACGCACGCGAGCGCAGCGGCGAGGGCTGCCACATCGACATGACGATGCTGGAGTGTGCGTTGTTCGCCCGGATGCTGAGCACGGAGCGGGGCATGGTGTCGCCGAACACGTTCCTGGCCGAGGCGTCCGACGGGGTCACGCTCGCCGTCCAGACGGTTCCCGGCATGGTCGCCAGGTTCCTCGACCTGCTGCGCAGCATTCCCGAGTGCGCCGACATGGCCGACGACCCGCGGTTCGCCACGCCGCAGGCGCGCATCGACAACGAGGAGCTGTACCTCAGCCGTGTGCGCGATGCGATCGCCCGCCGGACGAGCGACGAGTGGGTGACCACGTTCATGGCCGCGGGTGTTCCGGCGGCCCCCGTCAACACGATGGGCGGCGCCCTGCGTCACGCTCAGGTCGTCAACCGGGACGCGGCGATCGACTTCGACGTCCCTGGGCTCGGCCCGACTCGGCTGCCAGCGCCACCGTTCGTCTTCGACGGACATCGGGTGCAGCACACCAGCGCTCCCGTCGAGCTCGGCGTGCACACGCGCGAGGTGCTGCGCGCGGTCGCCGGCTACACCGACGAGCAGATCGACGCCCTCGCCTCGCCGGCCCGCTGACCGGCCAGACCACGGTCGTTGCGGGCGCCAGCAAGAAATCGAAATGATTGCTTGAGCACGCATTGCAAATGCAGTAGGGTGACGGATGTCTCGCCGATCGGCGAGCTGATGGTTGCTGCTGATCGGCAGCCCAACGTCATGCGCTCTGCGCAAGGGGGGATTGTGTACACCAAAGGTCCGAACTTCGATGGACGGCCGGCTGCGGCCGGTCGACACCGCTCTGCCGCACGCCTGACGACGGCGACCTTCGCCGCGGCACTCGTCGTCGCGGCCGGCGCTGTTCCGGCAGTGGCCGCGACCACGGCGACCACCGCACCGGCCGGC